>QKCR01000031.1 GCA_003245575.1 Alphaproteobacteria bacterium
AACTGGAAAATCTCTGCACGCCATGCAGATCAAGATGATCTTGCGACAATTGAAACTGAATCGGACGCAGACGCAGACGCTCAATTGGAAGAACCGATTACCTCAACAGGAGGAGACGAGCCGACAGGCGGTGCACCAACACTGAGAAGCTTGAGTGACAGAAACATCCGCGCAGCAAGACCATCGGCTCCATACTGGTTGCAAATGTCGCAAGCTGTTGCCGTGTTCTTGACCGTGTCATGGATTACCTACGCAGGGCTTTATATTCTCTCCATTCCTGGCAGCATCAAATCAATCACAACATCCCCTTTGGCTATGGGATTGGTCTTGGCATGTGTCATGACACCTGTCGCAATGTTGTGGCTGTGTATATCCGCATGGCAGCGTCGTAGCGATGCCCATATCTATGCCCAAGCTTTGAAACAGGAACTACGCGATATGCTGTTCCCGAGTGAAGAACAATCGCGCCTCATTAGTGATGATATTCATTTGCTGATGAAACAGGCTTCTGAAATGTCGGCAAGCTCACGCGCGGCAGTTAAAGCAATTCAACGCGCGCGTGCAGGACTAAGAACAGAAATCCGTGATTTTTCCGGCGTAACTCAAAAAGCAGAGTTCCACATTGATCGCCTGGCGGATAGTCTTGGTAAACGTGCTGAAGAACTTTTGAGCATGACGGAAACAATTGAAGCTCAAGCCGATGTAATCACGCAAAAATCTGCGCGCGGATTGCAAAATTGGGAAAATGTTTCTGCGGAAATTTCTGAATTGGGTGAAGAGATTGATGATCTTTTTACCAAAGGGACCGAGAAAATTGTAAACGCCAGCGAGGCGGCAGGGGATAAAGTTACCAACATTGAAAATGGCTTGGCAACTGCTGCTGAAAAATTCTCGACACGCATTGGTGAAGTGGCTATCCAAATTGAAAACACTCAAGGTAAGATCGAAGAAGATACTACGCGTCTCGGCGAAATGGCTGTGACCATTGCTTCTGGTGCGGAACGTCTTGAAGAAACACTCAAAGGCGCGGAAAAAATCTCTGAATCTGTTCAAGGCGTCATGGGCGTAATGTCAGGTAGCCTTGATAAGGTTGAGGAGACTTCTAAAAAGTTATTTGAGCGCACTGACGAAATCGAGCTGAAACTTTCTGAAAAAGCACAAAATCTGGAAAAATCAGCCGATAAACTTTTGAACAGTACAAATGAACTGCAACAAGTCGGGGATCAGGCTACCCATAAGCTGGGTGAAGCACTTAGTATGGCGCTGTCGGGTGCAGAAAATATTACATCAGCTGTTCGTCGCTCTAAAGAGTTGATGGATAAGGCTGTTGCCGAAGCATCTGGCCAAATCGAAAATTCAACACGTCTTGCGGAAGACCGCATGGACAGCATCATGAACTCCGCGCGCGAAAATCGCGAAGGTATTGTAAGCATTCTGTCTGACATCGAAGTCAAAAATGCTAAGCTGGATGATGTTACAAATAAACTCGGAAGCGAGCGCATCAAAACACTTGAAATGATGAGCCTTGCGGCAGAGGCTTTGGAAAAGTCAGCCGAGATGGTTGTCTCCAGAGCGCAAGAGCCGGTTGAATTGATCGCAGGTTCTATCGCACGCTTGTCTGAACAAACAGATGATCTGGATAACCGCCTGTCTGTTCGCATTGTGGAGCTGGAACAAAGCCAAAGCAAAATGCGTGGCGCTGTCGAAGATGTTTCCGCGATGATGAAAATTTCCTTGCAGGATACATCTGTGGTAACTGGTCAAATTCTGGCACATTCCAAACAAATCAATGAGCAGTTGGGTGAACAGAAACGCGGCTTGAGCGATCTGGTCGATGAGTTGGAGCAACGTTCAGGAGAAATTGCACAATTCCTTGAAATGCAGAGCCAAACTCTCTCGGATACACTGAATATCTCTGAAAGCCAAATCGGCCTCTTGGGACAAGCTCTGTATGACAAGAGTGAAGAATTATTCGGGCGCGTTGCGGATGTATCCGGCGAACTTTCGGGAATGGAAAGTAAAATTTCTTCAGCCTTGGAATTGATTGCTGCAAAAACATCTGAAACCAGCGAAGCCATTCATGGCAATGTTGAAAAATTGACAATGTTGGCGGATCAGGCAACACCTGATTGCACACGTATGATCGCGGCAGCGGAGGCACTTGAAGCCAAATATGCCAAGCTTCGTGAAAACTATGTCGAGTCAACAGGGTCAGTGACTGAATGCCTTGGTGAAATTGGAGCGCAATTAGACGAACGTCTTGAGAAACTCCGCATCGGTGTTGTCGACGGTTCAGAATCCATGCTGTCCATGTCCGAAAATCTGGGGTCGGCCTTGGTTGATATTCGTCAGGCGTCCGAAGATGCCTCTGAGTCACTTTCCCGCGTTCAGACAGGTGTTACCGGTCGTATTGATGATCTTCAATTGATTACAGATCAGGTGCGTTCCAAAGTCGAAGTCTTGCAGAAAAATCTCGATGGCTACATTCAGGATATTTCTCAAGTCGTCGGGCGCGCAACAGGCGACTTGCAGGAAGCAACTGAACTGTTCGGTCAATCAACAGACAATCTGGATCATAAGGTAGATGCCGTAACGCGTAAACTCGCAGACGGCGCGCGCATGTACATTGAAGAAGGACAGCGCATGTCCTTGATCAGCGAGCAAACAACTCACAAAGCAGCGCGCATCGTCTCCGCTATCCGCGAAGAGACAACGGGGCTGGTTGATGTTGTTCAGAACTCATTGACAGACTTGCAGAAAAGCGGAGAAACACTCTCTGTTCGTGCCAAGGAAATTGAAACCTACATGCAGTCTTCCCTTAGAAATGCAGAAAACTATGGTGAAGAGTTGCGTCAACAGGCATCTGAAATCGCGAATTCTTCTATGGAAGTTGTGGACCAGATCGCTGATGCAACATCACGTCTCAGTGCGCGTGTTAACGAAGTCCGTGTAGCAGGAAATTCAGTATCCGAAAGCATCGAACTATCCCGTCAGAAACTTTCTGATGAGTCCGCACGCATGTCTACCGTAACACGCAAGGCTATTGAGGCTGCGGATGAAGCATCGACAGTCTTCTCGCGTAATTCGGCACAATTGTTCCGTTCGGTCCAGGAAATAGCAGATCAGGCGAGAAAACTTAAAGAGACACAGGTGCGCTCCGAACGTGAAGCATTCCTGTCGACATCAAAATTCGTGATCGAAAGCCTCTATTCTTTGGCTGTTGATGTGTCTCGCCATTTGGAAGATGATATTGATACACGTGTCTTGCGTGCATATCAAAGAGGGGACGTCGCTGCCTTCACGCGCCATTTGGTAGAAGCAGCCCATAAGATACCTATAGACAAGAGCCAAAGAAAATTCATTGAAGACAGTGAATTCCGAACCTACACACTGCGCTTTATTCGCCAGTATGAAGAGGTTATTGAGCAGGCTCAAAATAATGACTATGGCGAGCTATTGGCTTCCCTATTCAACACGTCTGATGTCGGCAAACTCTATAAGATCTTGTGTGATATTGCTGGACGGACTGCCAAAGCGATTTAGGGCGATATGCCACCTCGGTGGCAAATTAGACATAAATCATAAAATGTTTATGTCTGCTAACCTTCCGTTTAGAATTGCGCTCTAAACTGAAAAGAGTTCGACGCTTAAAACGGGACCGGAAAGTATGGCGAATACAAAATTCTGTCAAGGAATCTCTGATATTTCAGATAGTTACACAGGCTTTATCATAGATACCTGGGGAGTCTTGCACGATTCGGAAAAGGTCTTCGAAGGGGCTATCGAATGCCTCAAAGAATTAAAGAACCGCAAAAAGTTTGTGCTTCTCATGTCCAATTCAGAGATGAGAGCAGCGCAAATGGCCAAAAATCTCGAAAAAATGGGCCTTCCCGAAGGAATGTACAGCGAAATCCTGACAGCAGGCGAAATGCTCTATCATGGCATTAACCAACAGAAAGATGCAGTTTTTAGCGGGCTAGGGAAGTCTTGTTATTTAATTGGTGGGGAGCGCACCAGAACATTTCTGGAGCAAGCCGACACAGAAATTGCCAATAATCTGGAAGATGCAACCTTTTTGATGGTGTCCGGTTGGGACAATCTCGAAGGAGAAGTCGCAGATTATGAAGAAAAATTACGCGAAGCTATCCGCCGTCGCATGAAAATTATTTGCATTAATCCTGACAGCCGCGCGTTGCTTGGAACAAATTACAAGACAAAAACCATTCAGATCAGCCGTCGTATTCAGGAACTGGGTGGGGTCGTTCAAATGATCGGTAAACCATATAAACCGATGTTCCACCACGCCATTCATATTCTTCACCGGAATGACATCTATCCGGGCCAAACCGTTATGATTGGGGATACCATGGCCCACGATATTACAGGCGCCAGCCTTGTAAATATGGACACTTGTCTGGTTCGAAGCGGAATGCATGCCCCTGTCTTTAAAAATGCGACAACACCGGCAGACGTAAACAAGGTTTTGATGATGTTGGTGAACCAATATAACAACATTCGCCCGACTTATCTTGTCGACCGTCTGAAATGGGGTAAGGCCTTGCCTGACCGTAAGCACAAGAAACGTGCAGGATAGCCCCCAGAACAAAGCTAAACGCTTGCTTTTCCAACAATATCCGAATATTTTGCATCCGTGGAAACGGATCAAAAAAACATTATTTCAGCTCAGCCAACCCCGAATACAACTTGGGGCTTGCTAAAGCCGCTCGTGAAAACCTATCTGGCACCGTATAGCGGACAGCTAAGTGTTGCTATGCTTTTCATGATTATTGCCGCCGCCGCGACGGCGTCCTTTGCCAAATTGCTACAACCTGTTCTGGATAAGGCTATGATCGGGGTTCAAAACGACCCTCAGTCAATCCATGTAATCGTCCCTCTGGGGGCCATGATTTTCGCATCCTTTGTCGTGCGCGGAATAGCAACCTATATCCACACCATAAAAATGAACAAAATTTCCCAATCAATCGTTGCGGATATTCAACGGGATGTTTTCTCGCATTTTATGACGTTGGATTTGAAATTCTTTCATAAATATCCGAGCGGGCAACTTGTCTCTCGCGTGACCAGCGATGTGAATGTGATGAGAACCGCAGTCTCTGACTCATTGACTGGGATTGGCAGCAACTTACTGACGCTTATTTTTTTGGTCGTGGTTATGTTCTTGCAGGACTGGAGATTGTCTCTAATTACCTTTACGGTATTCCCGTTTGCCTCTGGTCTGGTTGCTTATCTGGGGCGTCGCCTCAGAAAAGTATCTAAATCTATTCAAGGCGAAACAGCAAATCTGATGGGCGTCTTGACCCAAATATTTCAAGGTATCCGTCAGGTCCAGGCTTACGGCATGGAAAACCATGAAAGAAAACGTGCGGGCGAAGCCGTTATGACCGTAAGAAACTTGAACATCAAGGCCGCACGGATCAGCAACCTGTCAACGCCTATAAACGAGGTTCTTGTGGGGGCAGTTGTTTTTGGCATCATCATTTATGGCGGATACAGAATTTCTGAAGGGCAACTGACACCTGGGGGCCTGATGTCCTTTATTGCGGCTTTTTCACTTGCTTATGAGCCTATGAAAAAATTGGCGAAACTGAATAACGCGCTGCAATTAGGATTGGGAGCCGCCGAACGTGTAAATGAAATGATGGCACAAACGTCCTCTATCAAAGTCATTTCTGATGCCAAAGAACTTGAAGTCAAAATCCCGAACATCACTTTTGACAATGTCATGTTTAAGTATAATGCAGAAGAAGACACTCAAGCTTTGAACGGTGTATCATTCGAAGTCGAAGCCGGAAAAGTCACCGCTTTGGTAGGGGCATCAGGGAGCGGCAAAACAACAATTCTGTCATTGGTACTAAGATTTTACGATCCTGTAAGCGGACGAATTAAAATCGACGGGACGGATTTAAGGGATGTCAGTCTGACATCGTTGCGTACGCAAATGGCTCTTGTGTCACAAGATGTGACAATTTTTGATGATACGATCCTTGGAAATATTGCTTACGGCCTGCAAAACGCAACAGAAGAGCAAATTATAGAGGCGGCAAAAGCAGCCGCGGCAGACGAATTTATCCGCGCACTTCCTGAAGGATACCAAACACAAGTTGGTGAAAATGGCGTAAGGCTATCAGGCGGCCAGCGTCAACGCTTGTCATTGGCGCGTGCGATTTTGCGCAATGCTCCAATCCTGCTATTGGATGAAGCGACATCGGCTCTCGACAATGAATCTGAACGTCTCATTCAAAAGACATTGGAAGAGCTTCAAAAAGACAGAACAACTCTTGTTATTGCGCACCGCTTATCGACTATCCAACATGCAGATAAAATCATTGTGATGGATAAGGGGCGAATAGTCGAAAGCGGAACACATGCCGAACTTCTGCCAAAGGGCGGCGTCTACACCAGAATGCATAACTCGGCCATTGTGGACGCGGCATAACATGTCAACATTCTTCTCATGGAAATTTTTACAGGGCTTTTTGACAACATCCGCAATAGCCTATGTTGGGCTTATTGTCCTTCTGTTCTTGTTGCAAAGAGTGATGATGTATTTACCACCGAAACTGGAATCCTCGGAGCTGACATCACTCCTGAACAACTATGAACCCATCTCTGTTGTCACCGAAGATGGCTTGAAAATATCCGGATTCTTCACGCCCCCGGTTGATGAGAAAAAACCGATTATTATTGCGTTCCATGGCAATGCGAGCCATCCTGCATGGCAGTCCCATGATTTCAAAGATCTCGTTGAAAAGGGGTATGGTGTATTGCTGTCTGAATACAGATATTACGGCGGAAACCCTGGACGCCCCTCTGAAGACGGGTTTTATAAAGATGCACGCGCCTACATCAATGCAAAGCCGCTTCTTGAGACATATAAAAACAACCCTCTGATCGTATACGGGCAATCGCTTGGCTCTGGCGTGGCTGTCCAATTAGCGGCAGACTATCCCGAAAGAGTTACTGGGCTTGTTCTGGAAGTTCCCTATGACACAATGGTGAATGTCGCCAAGAAACATTATCCGTTTGTCATTGGCATGAAATATCTTCTGAAAGATAAATTCATGTCAGTAGAAAAGATTGGCAAGCTAACTATGCCGAAATTGTTTATTCTTGCGGGCAAGGACGAGGTCGTTGGATTCAACAGCGGCAATGCACTCTATGAGGCTGCGCCTGAGCCGAAGCAATTAATCATTTTCGAATTGGCAGGGCACAATCAACTTCCGCCGGAAAAAGTTCAGGGGGAACTGGAATATTTCTGTGACTTTATAATGACCGGAAATAAAAAATGAAAAATATTCTCGCGCTTATAAGCACGTTGCTTTGTATCTCTGTATTGGGAGGTGTGGCCAAAGCTGAAACAATCCACATTATTGACCCAAACAGGGAAGGGGATGTAGGTGTTTCCTTCGAAGTAGAATTGGCCCTGAATAATGAAGATCGCGCAACCGGGTTAATGTATCGCCGCCAGATGGATGATTTTTCAGGAATGCTTTTTGTATTTCCCGATGTGAAAGAGGCGGCCTTCTGGATGAAGAATACTTTGATTCCGTTGGATATGATTTTTATTGATGAGAATGGAATCATTCGAAACATTCATTCCAATGCCATACCGGGAGATTTGACACGTATTGAGGCTGGACAACCGGTAAAGGCGGTCCTCGAGATTAATGGCGGAATGGCACAAAAAGCGGGTATTTCAGTAGGAAATACGATTTTACCAAAAGATTTGATAAATTCGCTTGAAGTCCGGTAAGGCTTTGTGTAAAAGAAAGCCCTTGCAACTCGCAACTGATAGTCGGGGCGTAGCGCAGTCTGGTAGCGCAACTGCTTTGGGAGCAGTGGGCCGGGGGTTCAAATCCTCTCGCCCCGACCATTCAGAACTTTCTCCATATTTATAAGGATTTGATACCTCCAAGTAATGACTTGGTTCACCGCGAGCATTTGCGAGTGGCCGGAAGGGCTTTTGCCCGCACCGAAATCCTCTCGCCCCGACCATTCAGAAATTTTCAAAGATCTTAGATTCTAATATTGTGTTGCATTGCGATGCCCACGATAACACTATATTTCAAGAACCATCTGGCGTTATGTTAATATATTTTTCATCCCCCGATTGTATATTAGAGCAATAATATCCACACAAAGCAGCGGATAAGGGGAAGTGGGGTTAAAATGGTTGATATGACGGATGACATAGTAGCAGAGCCGGCAATTAAAGCTCCGTGCGATCTAAAAGCTGTATTCAAACAAGAATGCTCACTTAGGGAGTTATTTGTTCAAAACACGCCTGTAGGTCAAAAATTAGGCGGATACGCTGAGGTCGACAGAGAAACCGCTAATAATGGCCGAAGAACAGCTCCGCAAGCCAAGGGGCCTGGACAGGGCTAAAAATTCGTATTTAGCGCGATAATAGCAGGACACGTAAAAGTGTCCTTTTATTTTGGCTGAACAGCCTATATTCTCCCGCCTATGCCTATTCAAGCAGACGATCAAGACAAACTGTGGCAAGAGCTAGCCATAAAAGCACAAGCAGGGGATACAGGTGCCTACCACGATCTCCTGAAATCTGTCGTTCCTGTAATTCGGCGGTCTATCGGCAAATCCCTTCCAAATTCTGATGTTATTGACGATGTTGTGCAGGATGTTCTCTTGTCGATACATAAGGCACTGCACACCTATGATCCCGAGCGACCTTTTCTGCCTTGGTTGATGGCAATTATATCTTTCCGCCGCACGGATTTTTTAAGGCAGCATTATGCCGCACGGGGAAACAAGCAGGTTTCCCTTGAAACGGTGGATATACCGGATTACCTCAATAGCAGTGAGAGCGCTGCGCATTTCAGTGACGTTGAGAAGGCACTTGATTCGCTGCCTCAAAAACAGAAGGAAGTTGTCGAGCTTCTGAAGATTAAAGGTTATTCAACAAAAGAAGTCTCGGAGAAAACGGGGTTATCCGAGTCTGCTGTAAAGGTCACGATGCATCGTGCGCTTCAAAAACTAAAAGAGAAACTTGCATGACGAACAAGGACAATGAAATAGACCAGACCATTAAAAGTCTTTGCGGAGACTTGAAGCCTGTGTGTTGCGTAAATCCTCTATGGCGCGCGTTGCTGTGGATTCTTCTGGTGATTACCTATACATCTGCTGTGGCGATGACGATTGGCTTGCGTGACAATATAGCGGAAGCCATGAACCGGGAAGATTATATCTTCGAACTTATGTTGGCATTTGGAACTGGCATATTTGCCTCCCTGTTGACATTCTGGCTCTCGACACCTGATTGCGAACGATACAAAAAATTTATGGCAGTACCGATCACGCTATTATGCGTGCAGATGGTCTGGATGTTTGACCGCCTTTATTTCGAAGGGGTAGGTGACATTCGCGAAAATTGGCTATCCCACTGCTGGATCAATACGGCTCTCCATACAACCCTACCTGCAATAGCGGTTATAATTCTGGTCAGAAAAGGGGCTACTGTTATGCCCTGCGCATTGGCAAGCTTTGCTGTTCTGGCGGTCAGTGAATTTGGCTGGATCGGAATGCGACTTGTTTGCCCGCATGATAATGTTGGCGAGGCCTATTTCCTTAACTTTTTACCCTATGTCATCATCGGGATTATTGCCGGTCTGGGGGCAAAAAAGCTATTCAGGTGGTAAACACTGTATTTTTAGCTCTTTTAATTTTTTGGCAATTCCTATAGGGTATGCTCGATTTTTACGAGGTAAGACGTATGGAAGTCAAAATTTACCGACCTAGCAAATCCGCCATGCAATCCGGCCGTGCAAAGACACAGCTTTGGATTCTGGAGTATGAATTGAAATCAGCCCGCAAGCCGGAAAGCTTGATGGGATGGACCAGTTCCGAGGACACGCTCAATCAGGTAAAACTGAAATTTCCGACCTTGGAAAAGGCGAAAGAGTTTGCTGAGGCTAAAGGGTGGTCATATACGGTCATTCCTGCTCAGGAACGCAAAATTGTCCCCAAAAACTACGTCGATAACTTCAAGTATATCCCGACAGAAGAGGCTTCTGCCTAATTCATTATCGTCGGTTTCTGATGGTCCCGTAGCTCAACTGGATAGAGCATCTGCCTTCTAAGCAGAGGGTTACAGGTTCAAGTCCTGTCGGGATCACCATTTACTCCCCATTTAAGCTCCCAGAAGACCGCCTCTTGGCTATGTGGATGGTGACAGGTTTGTGTTTCAGAAACGCAAAATATCCGCTGATAATACGGTATAAAAATAAGCCACCTATGCAGAGAGCTAGAAGGGGAATGCCGAAAATCAGGAGTGCGGCAAGGGGCTTGATAACAAAGACAAGAAGTATCAGGACGGCGTAAGCAAGTATAGCAAGCAGAATAAACAAGGCTAAAGAAGAATAGGCTTTAAATAGCCACAACAAATGGCTGATTACCCATGATTCAATTTTGACTTTTCTGAATTGAATGGTCCAAATCATAAATATAACGGTCAAGGAAACCAGCGCCCCTAGAACAATTATAAAATTCCCCATACCAACATGCGGTAAAACAGAGGCTTCGGATACGGGAAGTAATAAAGGGAAAAAATAACGCAATCCCGCTTGAAGTAGATGGAGTAAGGGTAATAGATATAAAAAATGGATGATGGCCAGCTCGTAATGTGTGGGGGCTGAGCTTTCGGTTCGTTCGCCGGCCTTCGCCATGGCCCACTCGGCAATATATTGAAACATCAGATCCTCGATTCTGGGTAAAAAAAGGTCCGGAGACCTTTTGGGTGCTCCGGACAAACGGCGGTAATAGAGGGTGTGTAAGTTATTTATACGTCTTCCCCAGAATAGTTGCAATAGAAAAATGCATATTTTCAAAAAAAATTTTTCCAAAAGCGAAACTAATAAGAATATAAAGCTTATAGGGAAAGTAATACTTGTGCCTGCACTAAAGTAAAGTGCAAGTATTCACAAAAATATATCAATAAATACTAGGCTTATATGCATACAGCAAAGCAAAGCAGAAATTTTTTTAATTGATAATACTAAGTGATTTCTAAATAGTTCCGAATGTGGAATGGAACTGTGACACAATATCGTCACATTCTTGTCTAAATTTATTAAAGAAGAGTGAAGATATATTTATGTATGCACCTGAGCATACTTAAAAGCGCTTGGAAGTGACAGAGATGTGCGGATTTGGGTGAAAAATAAATTTTTCTGCGAATATATAGAAAAAATGGCTCCCCGAGCAGGATTCGAACCTGCGACCAATCGATTAACAGTCGATTGCTCTACCGCTGAGCTATCGAGGAATCAGCTTAAGAACTTAGGTGGCTTTTCTATTTTTATTCGGACCTTTTGTCAACCGGATTTTTTATATTCGCCAACAAAACAGGAATTATGCCAGGCTAAGTGTCAATTTCCGCCAAAAGGCTCTGAACGTCATGAGATGCTTTCTCCATCAGAGAAATCTCGAGGAGGGCGCCTTCAATATCTCCGCTGGTAAATAGACGCACAGCCTCCTTGCCGTGGCTATGGACAAGGGAATGAGGGGTTTCAAGTCGGACAAACCCCGGGATGTTCCCTAGCGGGCCTGATTTGGCTGCGTCATACCATTTGCCAAGACGACAAGAGTGATGGTCTGCCAATTCATCGGCCTTTAAACCTTCCTTGTTTATTAGCATTCGGGAAAGTTTTTTCTTCCAGGCTGTATGGTCTGATTTTGCAAGCTTGATGATTCGGTTCTTGATACGACTTTTTTCTATTTGGCTCAGTGCCTCAACGCGTGAAACTTCCGCACTCTCGAGTGCACCAATGATATTGGATACAGATTGATCCATTCGTTCAAGGCGAATAGAAATTCTTTTAACTTCCCCTTGAATAGCCTCTGTCTCTTTTGACTGTTGGGAAAGTTCTAAAGTAATTCCCTCGGATTTCTGTGAAACTTGACTGATATTCTCAAGCACCTTTTGAATATCGACATCAACTTGTTCAAGGGAATTAAAACCTTCACGCAAACCCTCAATATTATCCTGTGCGTTCTGCGTAATATTGGACATGACGCCGCGTAACTTTGAAATGAGATCATTGATACCAACGGTTGCTTCTGCGATCTGATCGGAGAGAACTTTAACTTCACCAGCAACGACGGCAAAGCCTTTTCCTGCTTCGCCCGCACGAGCTGCTTCAATAGTAGCATTTAAGGCAAGGAGATTGGTTTGTTTTGAAATTCCCGATATTTCTTGAGCAAACGCCATAATTTGTGTCGTAAAACTATTCAAATCATTGACGCATCCGAGAGTGTTTTCTGCCTTCGATGAAATGTCTTGTATCTTTGACTTGGTCTGATGAAGGGTCCGACTTCCCTGTAAAGACATGTCTTGTGCGCTCTTGGCCATCTCGGTAATTGTGGCACTAGACGCATGGATAGAGTCACTCAACTGGTGCAATTGATCGGTGGAACATAAAAGAGTTTCTCCGCTACTCCGAATATCATGAAGGTCGCATAAAACCTTGCCACTGTGAAAATAGCTTTCATCAATAGATATGCTGCACAAAATTGCTGTATCGGGGGAGAGTTTAACTTTCATAGAAAACCTTGCCAAAGAATAGGATGAAATTTAAACGTGAGGAGTGGGCCTCAGCCTATCCACAAAGTATAGCTCTAATGAGCATGTAAATATATAAAGAAAATTGAATATATTAGGTATTCGTGTTTAAAGCGCGTAATTAAAAATGAGGAAATAATGGGGATGAGAATTATATCTGGAGGCACGAGCCGGAATCGAACCGGCGTGCAAGCTTTTGCAGAGCTCTGCCTAACCACTCGGCCATCGCGCCTCCCTGATATATTCTGAATATATTCTGAGATATTTTCAGAAGGGGGGATTTAGCACTTTTCACCATGGAAATCCAGCACAAAATACTGTAAAAAGGGGTAAATTTCTAATCCAAGGATGATCTCGAATGACATTGCAGAATTTTCAAAAAGCCCGCGAAGCTATGGTTGTATCACAATTGCAGCCGTCAGGAGTTGTTGATGAGGCGGTAAACGAGGCTTTTTTATCTGTCCCGAGAGAAGATTATGCACCCGAGCAATTAAGAGGGGTTTGTTACCTTGATGATGATCTTGCTATCGGTCAGGGGCGTTATATGCTAGAGCCTCTGCCTTTCGCACTGATGGTGCAGGATGCTGCTTTAACCAAGGAAGCTCGTGTATTGGACATCGGGACCGGCACAGGCTATTCCGCAGCAATTTTATCGGCATTATGCGGCAAGGTTACCGCTGTTGATTCGAACGAAAAGCTGCTACATGCAGCAAGATTGAACTGGGAAAAAGCGACTTTAGCAAATATTACCCCTGTTTTGGGTCGCCATAATGATGGATATAAGAGCGCAGCTCCTTATGATGCAATATTCATAAATGGGGCTGTGGCTGAGGTTCCTCATGGCTTAATGTCTCAAATAACCAAAAACGGAAAGCTATACTGCATCTTGCGCAAAGGTGATGAAGGATGCGGGAAAGTGACGGTTTTCAAGTATTCTGAAGCCGGGCAGATAATTTCAGAAACTTTGGGGGATGCGTTTGCGCCATACCTTGAAGGGTTTTCTCCGGTGCAGGAGTTTGAATTCTAGAAAAATTCTGTAAAATATGTGGTGCAATCTTGACGCTAAGAATGTGGATAGGGATTAAATCGTGCTTTGACAATGCCTTAGCATTGAGACAAACTGCATAAGTTGAAGTAATATAAGGAAAAACCTAATGGCGGGCACAGAACCGGATCAGGAACCATCGATCGACGAGATCCTCGCATCTATCCGACAAATCATTTCGGATGATGAGACTCGGGAAGCCGGTGACATAGAAGTTCCTCAAGAAGAAAAGTTTGATATTCCTGTCTACACGCCCGAGCCTGAACAGGAAGAAGAGCCGCGTCAAAGTTTTGAAGAAGTTCTTGAGCTGACGAATGAAATAGGCGGCGAAGAAAAAGTTATAAATTACGAAGAAGACAAATTTGATATTCCAGTCTCCGAACCTATAGCCCAACCTGAAGAATATAGCAGAGAGAGTGATTTGGATTTGTCTGTAAATGATGAAGAAGAAACACGAAAAAGTGACTTGGATCTCTCTATGGGAGTTGATGATATTGATGCGCTCTTTACTGCGCCTGCCGCTGCAGCAACCAGCGAAGCCTTCTCGAAGCTAATGGGAAATATTCCTGTTGAGCGTGAAGAGAATGCACGTTTATACGCAGATGGTCGTATCACTCTTGAAGATATAGCAAAAGACCTGATGCGTCCGATGTTGCGCCAATGGATAGACGACAATGTTCCAAGATTAGTCGAACGTCTTGTGCAAAAAGAAATAGAAAAAATCACACGCCAAATAAAAGACTAAAAGCGTCACATCATTAAACTGTTTGTGCGTTTAGGTGAGAATACTTCCTCGTTGCTAGCCGTAGCGTGTGATGGCTCAATATAGCCTGTAAGTTCTTTGGAGTTCTGTTGTAAAAGATTGACTGGCTTACTGTCAGACGAGGGAAACGTGTGTTGGCCATTCGTCTTGAAAAACTCTGGCGCATATCTCTCGGAACCGTTGATAAAATTTCTAGCCATCTCTTTACCTTCGGCGTTGGTATCAAATGCACCATCTTTATACATTTTGAGTGTTGTTGCATATAAGACATCCGGTCTTTCCAACAAGCGACCTCCGACATCCAGAACAAAAAAGTCCAGACTGCTCTCATATTCAAAATCAAAATCATCTCTTCGTGATTCAGGAACTTTGATTGCTTTAGCAAGGTCTTTCTTTTCTTCAAAAGACAAATGACCTTCATAATTTTCTCTCAGCTTTTCCTGAATATCTTCGGAAAGTCCTAAATCCTGTCTATTGCCGAGATTCCAGACCGCGTCCAGCTTGGCATTGATTTTGTCTTCTTCTGTAGTCAATTCGACCATGACTGCTTTAATGATGGCTTCTCTGGCACGCCAAAGCCCATACTCTTGCTTGGGAGCATCTTCCTTTTCAGGCGAAAGCACTGAAACAGCAGCCCCATTCTCATGATGGGCATCATCCTTATACCCCTCGATGATATAGTGCATAGCGCGGGCTGATGCTGTCGCCATATCAAGATCGCTTGTGGATATGACGCCTAGCCGGGCTGCCTTGTCTGCGAGTTGTCCTTGAAATTTATCTGCATTGGCTTCGTTTTCAGGATTAATCTTGTTATCTACATCAGGTAAGTCGAAATGATGTCCTATCTCATGCGCCAATATCGAGAATCTCCAATCCTGAGCTGTACCCGGAACGTTATTAAGCTTATCTATAGGGATGTGGCTAAGAAGTGAAAATGCACGTTCAGCTGTCGGAATGTCCTCCAGATAAATATAATCCATATCATGCATATAGTAAGAGCCGCGAGCCCTTGCTAATGTCTTTAAACTTTCCTCGACGTCTTGACCGGGAAGATATGCAGGATGTTCCTCAAGAAGGGATTTAAGCTCGGCATGGTGGCTATCACTTGAGTAAATATCGCCCGCACTAATAATCAGAATATTGCTGTTGAGTTTTAAATTAGCTTGCAGGAACGCAACTTTATCGGCGCCGATATAGTCCATAGTATCGTGCGTCATTTGTAACTGTTTGTTTGAGCTCTCTGTGCCCGACATAAATGCAACCTTAACTAAATTAGTCGGAAGTTCTGACTTCACAATAGGCGGTAATTATGAAAATAATATTAATTCTAAAGTACAAACAAATCAATAGAAATAAAGAAATACAGAAATAGCCTTTAATTCATTGAAAAATATCAATCAAAACGTTAAAAAACGGAAGCTCCAAATAATAATCACAACCGGAAAAAGAAGAATGCTTGATAAAACATTTGACCACAAACAGATCGAAAAAAACCACTACCAAAAATGGGAAGATTCAGGGCTGTTTGAATGTCATCCTAAAATGGATACCTCACCATTTACTATCATGATGCCACCGCCGAATGTGACGGGGACATTGCATATGGGGCATGCCTTCACGAATACCATTCAGGACATCATGATCCGCTATAACCGCATGAAAGGCAAAGATGCGCTCTGGATGCCGGGAACGGACCACGCAGGGATTGCAACACAAATGGTTGTTGAGCGTAAACTTGAAGCAGAAGGTCAACCATCACGCCGTGATATGGGCCGCGAAGCCTTCCTCGAAAAAGTCTGGGAATGGAAAGAGTATTCTGGTGGAACAATTACAAGCCAATTGCGTCGTTTGGGATCAACTCCGGATTGGAGTCGTGAACGCTTCACAATGGACGAAGGTTTAAGCAAAGCTGTCGCAAAAGTTTTTGTCCAACTTTACAAAGAAAATTTGATCTACAAAGACAACCGTCTTGTCAACTGGGACCCGAAACTTCTGACGGCAATTTCTGATTTGGAAGTTGTTCAAAAGGAAGTCAAAGGCCATATGTGGTATATCCGTTATCCTGTCGAAGGCGATCAAGAGCGTTATATCACGATTGCAACAACTCGCCCCGAAACCATGTTGGGGGATACCGCGATTGTTGTGAATCCCGAAGACGAACGCTACAAGGATTTGATCGGTAAGTTTGCAGTTCTTCCGATCGTCGGGCGTCTTATCAAGATTATTGCTGACGAATATGTCGATATGGAGCTTGGAACAGGTGCGATGAAAGTAACGCCGGCCCACGACTTCAATGACTTTGAAATTGGTCGCCGTCACAATTTGGAAATGATCAGCATTCTCGACATTCATGCTAAAGTGAACGAAAATGCTCCAAAAGAATATCAAGGGCTCGATCGTTACGATGCGCGTAAAAAAATTCTGGCTGAACTTGAAGCACAAGATTTGCTGGAAAAAGTAGATAACATTACGCACATGGTTCCGTACGGAGATCGCTCTGATTTGGTTATCGAGCCATTCCTAACCGAGCAATGGTATTGTGATGCAAAGACTTTGGCTGCTCCAGCAATCGAAGCAGTTGAATCAGGTAAAACCGTTTTCGTACCTAAAAATTGGGAAAACACTTTCTTCGAATGGATGCGCAATATTCAACCTTGGTGTATTTCTCGTCAATTATGGTGGGGTCATCAAATACCGGCTTGGTATGACGAAGACGGAAAAGTTTATGTCGCCGAAACAGAAGAGGAAGCCCAGAAAGAAGCGGGAGCAGGTGTTAAACTGCGTCGCGATGAGGATGTTCTGGATACATGGTTCTCTTCTGCCTTGTGGCCGTTCTCGACATTGGGCTGGCCGGAACAGACGCCGGAGCTGGCTAAATATTACCCGGGTGATGTTTTGTGTACCGGGTTTGACATTATCTTCTTCTGGGTTGCCCGGATGATGATGATGGGTATCCATTTCATGGGTGATGTGCCGTTTAAAACGGTTTACATGCACGCACTTGTTCGGGATGCCAAAGGACAGAAAATGTCCAAATCCAAAGGCAATGTGATTGACCCTCTAGATATTATCGAGAAATACGGTGCAGATGCTTTACGTTTCTGCTTGACCGCTATGGCCGCACAAGGGCGTGATATTCGCCTCTCTGATGACCGTATCGAAGGCTACCGTAACTTCGCGACCAAAATCTGGAACGCCACACGTTACTGCGAAATGAACGGCTGCTTGCCGAGTGCCGATTTCAAACCTGAAAACGCAAAAGCAACCATCAATCAATGGATTGTCGGACAAGTTATGGATGTCCAAAAAGCCATTGATAAAAACATGGAAGAATATCGCTTTAATGATGCAGCAGGGGCGATCTACCAATTTGTATGGGGAACCTTCTGTGACTGGTATTTGGAATTTACCAAACCGCTTCTTGGTGAAGGCAATACAGACGATGCCCTAAAGCAAGAAACACGCGATATGACAGGTTGGGTTCTGGATCAAATCCTGACACTGCTCAACCCGTTCATGCCGTATATCACCGAAGAGCTTTATGAGAGCATCGCAGTCCGCCCGAAGGATGCACTACTCATGGGGCAACCTTGGCCAGTCTATGCAGCTGAGCTTTATAGCGACGCTGCAAAAGCAGAGATGGATTGGGTGATGCGCCTTATCACTGAAATCCGTTCAGTCCGCTCTGATATGAACGTACCTGCGGGCGCAAAAATCCAAATGATGATTAAAGACGCAAGCGAGCAAACCAAAGCGCGTATTGCAGCCTATGAAGAGATCATCGGGCGCATGGCGCGTATCGAGAAAATCGAATTGGTTAGTGCGGCTCCAAAAGGCTCAATTCAGACTATCCTGGACGAAGCAACAATCATTCTGCCGATTGCAGAAATTATTGATCTCGATAAAGAGCGTGAGCGTCTTAAAAAGGAAATCGACAAACTTGCAGCAAATATCAATCGCATAGATATAAAGCTTGCTGATGAGAAATTCGTGAACAATGCGCCTGCCGAAATCATTGCGGAGCAAAAAGCCCGCCGTGAGGAGAGCGAGACAGTCATGAAAAAACTGTCACAAGCATTAAAGCAATTGGAAGCTGCATAGAAATATACACAACCCAGTTGGACGTTTACCATTTCGCATAGGGCTGCCGCTTGGCGGCCCTATACTTATTTATAGAAACTTGTGCTAAAAGTATGAAGATCAGAAGTTTCTTTGCACAGAAAAGCATAATAGTGCCATAATACTAGAAGCTACTCTTCACACATCATCTCGCCATATATCAGCAAAGAGGTTCCAAAGATGATAACGACCTATTCAAGAGAGGACGGAAAGACAGAAGTTCGCGAGCTTCTGGCTACCGAGGATTTTCCGTCAGGGGTTGTTTGGGTTGATATGGTGTCTCCAACACCGGAAGAAATGGATTTGGTAGAGTCTCTTCTTCATATAGAGCTCCCTAACAAAGGCGAAGTATGGAAGAACCACGTTCTAAACAGGCTATATGTTGAAGACGGCGTCGCCTATATGACTGCGGCCTTAATTAATAAGGTGAATACACCATATCCTGAAACCGTAGCGGTGACATTTATTGTCGGAAAGAAATTCTTCCTGACGATGAGAGAAATTTCCCCGACGTCGTTTAAAATATTTTCAGAAAGAATCGTCAAACAAGGCTGTCTTTTTGAAACGCCTGCCAACTTGGCAGAAGGGTTGTTCGAGGAGATGATTATTCGCGTCGCACACAACTCAGAACAGCTCGTAGACACGTTGGATGAATTATCACACAACATCTTTTCGACTGATGTCTTCGAAGAAAAGAGGCAGAGAAACGCAACTGTGGTGATGAAAAGCGCTCTAAAGTCACTGGGGGCAGCTGTTGATCTTAATTCCAAAATTAACGAGAGTTTACACACGTTCCTCAGGATGCTGCTGTTCTTTAAGCAATGGTCGCAGGCTCATCCGGCAAAAGATCCCAGCATTGATATTCTTATTTCCGATACTCAAGCCCTCGTTCAGCAAACGGCATTCTTGTCAGATAAAGCAACGTTCCAGCTAGATGCAACACTGGGCATGATTAACGTCGAACAAAACTTGATTATCAAGATTTTTTCGATTGTTACGGTATTCTTCTTGCCGGCTACACTGGTATCCAGCATTTACGGCATGAACTTCGGGCACATGCCGGAGCTGCACTGGGTGTGGGGGTATCCGTTCGCTCTGATGCTCATGGTGATCTGTGCTGTTGTTCCTCATATTTATTTCAAAAGAAAAGGCTGGATGTAACACCAGCCTTCTCCGTAATTTCATTGATAGATTTTTACTTGGCGTAAACAGTTCCGGATGGGATTGCTGTGCCCTCAGGGTCAGCCGAAGTATTGGCGGAGACTTCACCCGCTGCCGGTTCAATAGTAGGCGCAGACGCACTATCAGAGCCTGCAGATGCTGAGCTACCGTCATACACAACAGCAGACATAGCCAGACTACCCTCAGGGTCATAAGATTGCTCAGGCGCAGCAAGTGCGGGGGAGCTAATAACTAACACAGACAAAAGAGACATAAGATATTTCATAACCACATTCCTTGTTCAAAAGATTAGAGTGAGCAAGAGACATATAAGTTATGAAGCGCACAAATCAAGCAGACAAAAAAAGAACCCCGGATTGCTTACGCTCACCGGGGTCATCAGTTCTACCTCATCAGGAGTTTTCCTGATCTCGTTTCGCTGTGATCGACTATTTGTCTTCTTTTTCTTCTTGGCGACCAGCAGTTTGAACGCCGGCAGACAGGAAGCTACCAAAGCGTTTCTCGAATTTCGACAATTGACCTTTTTCAGTAATCTTGGTCACGCCGCCTTTCCAAGCAGGGTGAGACAGGCAGTCAATGTCCAAACGCATTGTATCGCCAGCTTTGCCCCAAGTGGTGCGGGTTTTGTATTCTGTACCATCGGTCATAACGACAGTAATTTCGTGATAATCTGGGTGGATATCGGCTTTCATGGCCTTGTACTCCTAAATTCTAATTCTTTTCAATCTATCTGTGGCAGGACTTATAGCAGCCAAAGCCCCTGTAAATCAAGGGATTTATTAAATATTTTTTCCCTTTTAAAATCAATGCGTTAGCCATTTGTGGCAACTGATTTTCCGACAGATTTCAGGTCGACAAAGGCCTCGGACAGGCGTTCAATCATGGATTTCTCGCATTCTCTAAGCCAAACCCGCGGATCATATTGTTTTTTATAGGGTTTTCCTGATTCCGGATCAATTTGATGGAAGAAGGCTTTTTCATTCTCCTGAACATATTTACCCACTCCATGCGCAAATGCGAATTGGGTGTCTGTATCAATGTTCATCTTGAAAACGCCATATTCGAGACTCTCGTGGATTTTCTCTTTTTCTGAACCGGACCCGCCGTGAAAAACAAGATCAAGCGGATTGGCAGACAGACCTTTTTTATCGGCGACCATCAATTGAGAGTTTTTAAGAATTTCAGGACGCAGCTGGACGTTACCTGGCGCATAAACACCATGAACGTTTCCAAACGAAGCCGCGACCGAGAAATGTCCCAACGGAGCCAACACATCATACGCATACATCACATCTTCAGGCTGGGTATAAAGACGCGCATTGTCGACATCATCAGAACCGACGCCGTCTTCTTCACCACCCGTGCACCCCAATTCGATCTCGATGCTCATATCAATGGCAGACATACGTTTTAAAAGACGTGCACACTCTGAAACATTTTCTTCTAAGCTTTCTTCCGAAAGGTCAATCATGTGAGATGAGAAGAGGGGACGACCATGCTGCTTATAATAAGCTTCGCCATGATCCAGCATAGCCTCAACCCATGGGATGAGTTTCTTGTTTGCGTGGTCCGTGTGAAGAACAACGCACACGCCGTAATGTTGAGCCATTAAGTGCACATGATGTGCAGCAGAAACAGCACCAAGAACTTTAGCTTGGAAACTATCAGGGAATCCTTTGCCTGCAAAAAATTCTGCGCCACCATTTGATAATTGGATAATAACGTCCGACTTATTCTTTGCGGCGGCTTCCAACACTGCGTTAGCGGTATTTGTTCCGGTAACATTGACAGCAGGAAGGGCGTAACGACCCTCTTTACAGGCTTGAACAAGGGAGAGGTAATCTTTGCCGGTAACAACACCCGGCTTCAAAGAAATTGTCATTCGTCTTCTCACAAATAAGGTTTAAGTCCGAAGAGCATATAGCCACTGTAACGCACTTTCAATTCAGAATGTGATGTGGAAAAAACAAAATAAAAAAGCCGACTGAAAGTCGGCTCTTCTCCTAATACCACACCTGATCTAGCTGAGTTTGAATTCGCCCGGTTTTGGCTCTCTGTTCTTGTCAGGAGCAGGGGTAGGTGGATTGCTAAAGCCCCAATGTGCAGACAGCGACAAGCTCGAGCCACCTCTCAGTGCTCTTTCCGCAAATTTCAGACCATCTTCGGTCGATCTGGATGCTCTTACGAACTGAACCATTTTATTCGTCTTCCGTTTCTAACAGACCTTGATCTACAAGGCTTTCAAACGCCCTGACATTTGTTGTGCTTGGCCCCTTATAGGAGCGTCCAAACAATTCCTGTCGAGACGACTTTCCTAACTCGGTTGCTGAAACCAAAAGCTTCGCATCTCTTAGGGTCGGCTTGGAGTTAGTGAACATACTTATAAGACTTTCTATGAAGTTTTGCAAGTTTTGATGCGAATTATTCGCATAATCTAGGGCTAAATCTAAATTTTTCTTTGAATATCCGCAAGTTACAATGTGGACAACCCGTCCATCAGCCTCTCCTTGCTGTCGAATGACGCATCCGTGGTCATAAAGCCATTCAATTTCGCGGTTCATGGTCGATTTGTTAACTTTTAAGCGATCCATGACTTCCGTTTGGGTAGTTCCGGGATGCGCGTCTATATCAACCAGAATTTGCGCTCTGCGAAGTGGGCAGGACGGGTCATCAGCTAAAGCTGCCACAATATGGTCCAAAACCAGCCCCATTTTTTGGACAGGACTGGTACTGGCCGCGCTGTGAGCACTCCGTAGGCCGCTATTTAGGGTCTGTTTGTTTGCCATGATAATCCTTCATAAGCCAATTCTAGCTCCTTATTAAGAATAATTTGTAAATCAGGACTAGAAAACGGCAAAAAATAAAGAAAATAGGCTATTTTAGGGATGTTTGAAGCCCTTTGAACCCCAGCTCCATATCTGAACCGACGACATCTTTGATACTTTGGCTGTCAGTAGTAATTGAAACACCCTGAGCATTCAATTCGGCAATCAGTTGTTCTGTTGGTTTCCCGACAACATCGGCAACCACAGAAACAGGAGCACTCATCAGTTTGTCCATAGAAGCACGTGCCAGCATCTTTCCATTACCTTCACCTTCTTCTAAAGGAATAAAGGACAGTAAAAGAAGAAGAGCAAAGACACTGACAATCTTTAAAGAAAGAGGCTTAGTCATCTTTTTCTTAAAGGCAGGAAGATTAGAAATAATGTGAAACGCGGCCCCGATAACAAATGCCCAACCCAACCACTCATGAGCCTCTTTATTTAGACCACTGTCTAAATGAAAGAACATGAGAATACCTGTGGCCGCCATTAAGAGAAAAGCACCTGCGACGAGAGGGGTGGCCCATTTATGAAGGGAAAGTGACATTATAAACTCCTGAGTTGTCTGACTATCTACTAACTTGTACGTCAGAAACTCGGAAAGTCACCCTCAAAAAATGTGGCTCAAAATGCCGCAGGGTATAGAAGCCTCTATAATTACTGCGGCTTGAAATCTACATCGGGATATTGTTCACGTATATTTTTTCTGAGGGCAGCTAGAGCCTCGATATGATATACAATTTCAGGAACAGCAGTTCTGATTGCGTGATCTTTGGCTTCGCTAAAATGTAGAGAAAACATGCCATCATCCCCACATGAGCTTCTCATGCCCAGCACAGCGAGTTCAAGTTGAGGAGATTTTGCCTCTTGGGCCTGAAGTGCTGCGAGTTCAAAACCTCTGGCAAGTTCGCCGATAAAGCCAATAAGATGATCTTCTTTGCTTATATCAGGCTTTTTTTCTTGTGGAATTTTACCGCCCATGACCATGTTGTTCTCCTTTGGTTAGTCTAAGATTACGATATGTAAAAAGATGTTGCAATAAAAAAGACCGCAATAAGCGGTCTTTTTAAAAATTCTGAATATCTTTTAGTAACCAACGTCATGCATTTTGGCAGCTGTATCGAGCATACGATTGGAAAAACCCCATTCATTGTCATACCAGCTCATAATGCGAACCATTGTCCCGTCGATCACTTTTGTACCTTCCAAAGAGAAGATAGAAGAACGGGCATCATGGTTGAAATCTGTCGAAACCAATGGCTCTGCATAATATCCGAGAATGCCTTTCAACGGGCCGTCAGCCGCAGCTTTCACAGCCGCATTGATCTCTTCAACACTTGTCGCTTTTTTGGCAACAAATTTCAAATCAACCAATGACACGTTCGGGGTCGGAACACGGATAGCAACACCATCCAACTTGCCTTTTAAATCAGGCAAAACTTTACCGACAGCCTTCGCTGCACCTGTAGAAGTAGGGATCATGTTGACTGCAGCCGCACGCGCACGGTGCAAATCTTTATGCATCGTATCAACAGTGTTTTGATCGCCTGTATAAGAGTGAATGGTCGTCATAAAACCATGTTCAATACCGATCGCTTGCTGGATAGCGTAAGCAACTGGAGCCAAACAGTTCGTTGTACAAGACGCATTGGAAACAATCTTGTGACCTGCTTCGAGCTTGTCGGAGTTAACTCCAAATACAACAGTAATATCTTCATCTGTTGCAGGTGCCGAAATCAGAACTTTTTTCGCGCCACCTTGCAAGTGAAGCTCGGCTTTCTCGCGAGATGTGAAAACGCCTGAACATTCCAGAACAATATCAACGCCATATTGACCCCAAGGGATTTGGGCAGGATCACGTTGGCAGAAAACTTTTACGGGCTTGTTATTGATTTTGATAATGTCATCACCATCAGCAGCCACATCGAAAGGAAAGCGTCCGTGTACAGAGTCGTATTTTAACAAATGCGCATTTGTTTCTGTGTTCGCCAAATCATTAATGGCAACCAGTTCAACATCGTTGCGACCGGATTCATAAAGCGCACGGCAGACCAAGCGTCCAATACGACCAAACCCGTTAATTGCTACTTTTACAGTCATGTTTTTCTCCATTAGCCTGCTGAGTCATAATTACTCTTTTTATTCCATCCTTCATAAGTCTGGAATTAAAATTCAATATCATTCCTAAAGGTTTTTTTGTTAATTTCAAGTAGGTATAAATTTGAGCCATATGAAGCGGAGATATGGCTTCGCAGGATTTAAGTTCCAGAATAACCTGATCTTCCACAAGCATATCCAGT
>QKCR01000123.1 GCA_003245575.1 Alphaproteobacteria bacterium
ACAGTCTATCCTGTTGTGGCGTTGATCTCAGCCGGACCTGATAAAGTATTTACGACGACCTGTCGAGATTTTTCGACCGCGGATGCGAATGCGGATGGAGATCTGGAAGATGCAGGAGATTTGCCTCTTGTATCGAAAGCGGCTGAAACCGATGACGATATTATCTTCACCTATACCTATGAGGAAGCGACGGGGGCATCGGGTGGTTTGTGGAGTATCAAATCTGGTGACCCGAACACGGCCGTGATTGGAAAGAATATCGAGACGACGGGTGTTGCGAGCTTACAAGGCGGGATATTGCTTCCTGACAAGAGTTTACTGACCTGTGATCCGACGACAGCAGGCGTTATGGCGCGGAATGCGTCGACGAACGGGATCGAGATCTGTGACGGGACAGACTGGACGGCGATTACGGCGAACGGAAGTGGCGGAGGAGTTGGGTTATCACTGGATAACGGGACGCCGACCCCGAATGTGAGTTCGGGCATGGACATTGACGGGACCTGCGGGACAGCGACCTGTTATAGCTCACAAGTTGTATTTACGCTGACGAACGGCCTAACGACGACGTCAGATGTTTTGGCGACGAGTCTGTCGAACACGGCGAACTTTGAATTTGTGTCGGACAATTGTAACGGGAATGCGATAGCGGCCGGAGCAAGCTGCCAGATGGTGGTTCGGGCGAAGGCATCCGGAAATATCTCTTATGCGGCGACATTGCAGATAGTGGGAAACAACTCTCCTCTTGCGACACTTGACGGGACGGCATTTAACTTCCCCGGATGTAATGTCGGTGGGAATGCCCCAGGTGGATATTATGTCGGATGTAACGTCGGCAGCGGATATAATCTAATTGCAACCCCATCGGGATGTACAGGAGGAACAACGAACCCGACTTGTGCTGGTGGGGGGGATACGGTCACCAAAACTTTTGGGAGTAGCGGATATTTTAGATATGAACCTACAGATGGTGCACAGGCAACCGTCGACTATATGGCCTATTCTGGAGGTTCAATCGACTTTCCAGCAGTCGCCTACTGTGACTCTTTAGTATATGGGGGGCACGATGATTGGTATCTGCCTTCTCAAAACGAGTTTATGAATTATCTGCACGTCAATCGGAGTTGGTTAAATATCAATAGTGCCGCCTTTGTATTTTACTGGACTTCAACTGAGTATTCAGGAAATGCCGATCAAGCAGTTAGATACTACGGATATTATAACTTTACCGAAAATTCCGTAAAAACAGGAACGCTTCTTGTCAGATGTTTACGTCGTGACGGTTATACAATGCCGGGTCCGACACCTGATACCACCCCGAACACAATGTCGTTGACGCCAACAACAGTAACAACTACGGCCCAGACAATTACATCAAATGCCGTTACGATTTATGGTGTCACGCAGGCAATCAACGTGTCCACATCAGGGGGCACAAATACAAAAATTTCTAAGAATGGTGGATCATACGCATCTGGCGCAATAACGGCAACAAATGGGGATATTATTTCTATTCAAGCCAGTAGTCCTGCAGCAGGGATGGAGGAGGTGATCACGTTAAATGTTGGGTCAAGTAATTTCGCCTGGAAAGTTAGAACTGCAGGAAATAACACTATCAGGATATTCACAACAAACGGGACCTATAATGGAAACACTGGTGGAGTGGGAGCCGCGGACACAGCCTGTTCAACCGCCGCAAACGCAGCTTCTCTAACGGGAACATGGGTTGCTGTTATCTCTGGATCCTCAGGGGAGGAGATTATCAACAGATTGCCTTGGAATTGGCAAACTCTCAAAAATATGAATGGTCAGGTTGTTGCAACAAGCCTGGCTGATTTTGTTGATGGTAGCGTGTTGGCTCCAATGAATTATAATGAGTATGGAACTATGCCGGCCTCATCACTTGTATGGACAGGTCTGGATACTTCGGGAACGGGATACTCAAGTAGTACAAAAAATTGTTATGCGTGGACTTCTGCAGGAACGTCATATCTTGCGTATAGGGGAGATAGCGCCAGTACATCAGCAGGAACATATTTCTACTCCGGGACTACGACATGTAACACGGGGATTCGGCTTCTTTGCATGGAAACAAACCAAGCGGGCGCAGATACAGACCCGGATGCAGTGAGTATCGCTCCAAAAGTTGTCTTCTCAAGTGGAGGTCTTGCAACGTCCGATACAATCACTATTCAAGGCGTTACGGATGAAGTCCCTGTAGAGATTATTCCTGCATCAGGAACGGCAAATATTATTAAAGGCGGTGTTAATCTCGGCTCAACAACGACAACCGCAGGGCTAAACGAGACTTTGCGTTTTACCCTGACAGGACCGTCCGTATTGGGAACAAAGAACACAGCAACAATCAATATTGGCCCTGATAGTTATACGTGGTGGGTAGGGTATGCTGACAGTGCTAAGGAAGTTAAGGTATTTATTACATCCAGTTCATATCAAGGGAACTTTAGCGGACTAAGCGGCGCGGATGCAGTCTGTAACACCAAAGCAGCATCTTCATCTTTAGGATTATCCTCTTCTTGGAAAGCATATCTATCTGACTCCACAACAGATGCTATTGATCGCATGCCGTGGAATTGGGGAACTTTGAAAAATACAAATGGGGATATTGTGGTCGATGGAGGATTTCCTGATTTATTTGATGGATCTCTCGATAATCCGATCGGCTTTACAGAGCAGGGAGCGGCATATGGCAGCTATGTTAGAACGTTCACATATGCAACCGGAATTAAAGACCCCATTAGCTTCTATGGCTCAGCTAACTCGACCTATTGTAACAACTGGACTAATGCAAGTAGCGGGTCATCAGATTCAGGAGCTTACGGCTTAGCAACCGCAACCTCAACAAATTGGTCGGTTTTAGGAACATCAGGATCATGCTATAGTTGGTATCCTATATACTGTTTCGAGAATATTGATAATTCTGCAGATACAACACCAGCCGATATTACGTTGCCTTATGAGGTGCAAGTTAATGCGAGTACAATTATAAACTCTTCACCTGTCGTGATCGGGGGAATGAGTAGTGGTGTATTCCAGACACTTTCAGTTTCAGCAACCGGAGGGTCCCCCAACTTTGATGTTGTCAGAGACGGTGTGACAGAGGCAACAGGCGTGACATCCTATAGCATCAAAAACGGGGATACCGTTACATTCCACATGACGTCTCCGGCATCGTCTAATACATCTTACAAAATGACGATTACGGCGGGATCAATGACGTCCTACTGGCGCGTATGGACAGGGGATACGACAGGCTCAATAACGAAAAGAGTATTTGTTGGATCAACCCAGTATAAAGGCGGAGAATTTGGCGGTTTATCAGGAGCCGACAGCAAATGTCAGACTTTGGCTTCCGGCGCCGCATTAGGCGGAACTTGGAAAGCTATTTTGTCAGGGTTCTCTGAAGATGAGTACGCAGTGAATAGAATTGGCTACAATTGGAGCAGCTTGACTCTGGTTGACGGAACTCCTGTTGTCGGAGCCGGAACGATCTGGAGAACGGCAACCGTTCCTCTATCTAATCCGATAACGATGACAGAAACCGGAAGCACTGTTTCTGGAAGTATAATGCATTCCAACACATTGGATACCGGAATTGCACGCTCTACAACGGCCTCGGGGACAAACTGTAATTTGTATACGACCGGAATGGCAGGATATGAACATGTTGGCAATAATGCTCTATCCGGCGATATGTGGATTGATTATACGGATTACTCGACGTCATATACATGTGTGTACGCAATCGCACGTCTTTACTGCATAGAGCAGTAAAGACAGAAACTCTTATCTTTCTAAGAAATTGTTATTCGACGCGAGATGACGAAAGTCTTTCGACTTTCGCACCGCAAGCTTCAAGTTTTCCAACTAGATTTTCGTAGCCGCGATCAAGGTGATAAATCCGGTCAACTGTTGTTTCGCCTTCGGCAACCAGGCCAGCAAGAATAAGGGAGACTGAGGCACGCAAATCTGTGGCCATCACTTCTGCTCCTTTGAGTTTTGTCACACCACGCACAATCGCAGAATTTCCCTGAACTGTAATGTCTGCTCCCATACGACGCAGCTCAGGTACATGCATAAAACGGTTTTCGAAAATAGTTTCAGTAACCATTCCCGCACCTTCACACATAGTTAGCATGGTCATAAACTGAGCCTGAAGATCAGTTGCAAATCCCGGATATGGCTCGGTCATAATATCTGTACCAACCAGAGGTTTACCATTACGATGAACGATGACATCATCACCATCCAGATCAATGGTAACACCTGCTTTTTCAAGCGGAGCAATAAGAGACGTTAAAAAATCGGTGCGTGTATGCTGTAAACGTACCGTGCCGCCTGTCAAGGCAACACCGATCATAAAGGTTCCGGTTTCTATACGGTCAGGCAAAACGTCATGTGTCATGCCATGGAGAGCCGGGACGCCCTCAATATGAATTTCGGAAGTGCCCAGACCGGATATTTTTGCACCCATTTTTATCAAGGCATTTCCTTGGTCTATAATTTCCGGCTCGCGTGCGGCATTAATCAGAATAGTTTCACCCTTGGCAAGCGTTGCCGCCATCATCACGTTTTCAGTCGCGCCAACAGAAACTTTCGGGAAGATGATTTTTGCACCGCGCAGGCCGCCGACCGGAGCTTTTGCCTTGACGTAGCCTTCTTCAAGAATGATTTCTGCACCCATGGCACGGAAACCTTCCAAGTGAAGATCAATCGGACGAGAGCCGATAGTGCAGCCACCGGGAAGAGAAACAGTGGCCTCTCCAAAACGGCCAAGTAGGGGACCCATAACCAAAACGCTTGCACGCATTCTGCGAACCAGATCGTATGGAGCTTCGGTTGAATGGATATTTTCTGCCTTGATAAACATGGTCCCGTCACTACGCAACGTCATGTCTGCGCCCATTTCTTTCATAAGGGCAGCAAGTGTCTGAATATCTTTCAGACCAACAGGCATATTCGTGAACTGGATCAGATCGCTTGTCAGCATAGCGGCGCACATATGTTTAAGAGCTGCATTCTTTGCTCCGCTAATCGGAATAGTTCCGTTCAGCTGGGTTCCACCTTGAACACGGATTTTATCGAGGCTAGAGGCCTGCATCGCCTTATGAGGATCGATTGTGATAAAATCCGTTGTCTCAACGGTTTTAAGCAAGGATGCGTTCTGGTTCACTGGCTTTGTCTTTCTTTATTGGTGGCTGTTCGACAACCGTTAAAACATCTTTGGTTTGATCGGGCGTATGTGCGCACGAAAAATCCTGTTGAAGAGCAAACTTGAGTCTTGGTGATAAGGCGCAAGCAACAACCGGGTATGCCACACCCGCCGTTACAGCACATATTGAACCCCATTTCCAAGGATTGTCATGAATTGCCGCAGCAAATACAGTCCCCAGAAACCCGCTTGTCACAGTTGTAAATACCATCAAGGCACTGTGCACACGGTCCAATCTTTTCATTTCTAACTCAGTCATCTTAAACCTCACAAGGTAAACCATTTATGGCTAGTCTTATGAGCTTATTTGTTACAATTTGCCACAAAAACAGGTGCGGCAAATCGTCAGAATTATTCTTATATTCTCGGCAGAGTTACGCCGCGTTGTCCCATGTATTTTCCTGAACGATCAGCATAGGAAACTTCACATGCGCTCGATCCTTTAAAGAACAGAAACTGGGCAATGCCTTCATTTGCATAGACTTTTGCAGGAAGGGGAGTCGTGTTTGATAACTCTAGAGTCACATGACCTTCCCAGCCTGGTTCGAGAGGCGTCACATTAACGATCAGGCCACAACGGGCATAAGTGGATTTGCCTAAACAAACTACCAATACATCTTTTGGTATGCGGAAATATTCAACAGTACGTGTCAGGACAAAAGAGTTTGGCGGAATGACACACACGTCAGTTTCGCGCTCGACAAAACTCTGTTGGGAGAAATCTTTCGGATCAACAATGGCATTATCCACATTGGTAAAAATCATAAATTCATTAGAGCAACGAGCGTCATATCCGTAAGAGGAAACTCCGTAGGAAATGATCTTCGAACCGTTGACTTCACGATTTTGTTTCTCGGCAAAGGGTTCAATCATTCCCTGATTCAAAGCCTGATCTCTGATCCAATGGTCAGGCATAATGCCCGGGAGTGTCTGAAGGGAGGCATCAGGTTTCAACAAAGCGCTGCTCATTCTTGTGTGTCTTTCATCTCGTTAATTTTATCAGTAGCGGAATCATTCTGGCGTGCGGACGACTGCTCTTTACGACGCCGTAAATTGGCGCGCAGAGCTTCGGCACGACGGTCTGCCAGTTTCGCTTTATAAGACGAGTTTCCGGTTTTTTCACTCATTCGTCCAGCTTTGTCCTTAAAATATGGGAATTTAGGTGGGGAAAATAGCGAAAAAGAGGGAACACTTCCAGAAAAAACACAAAAGGCTTGAATATTTACGGGTCAAAGGAAGAGAAGCTGTCGAAACACCCACTAGAAAAAAGAGGATACAGGGTAAAATTCTGGGTGACAGGCCGGAAAATATATTGTAAACACATCACCACTTTGGCCCGCCTTATTCGGGAGGGCATCTGTAAATGCTGCCGTAGCTCAGTGGTAGAGCACTCCCTTGGTAAGGGAGAGGTCGGAGGTTCAAGCCCTCTCGGCAGCACCATTTCGAAATAATTCCTGTATTGCAAATTTACAATGAACTTCGGGGCGGAAATGCACAATATTTTCTATAATATGCAATATAAAAATATATGGAAAATATTTCCAAATATATAAAGCTGAATGTAATTTTTATAATATAATTCCAAAAATTACAGTTATTCATATTATAATTTCATAACAGCGTTTTTTATTTGACAT
>QKCR01000102.1 GCA_003245575.1 Alphaproteobacteria bacterium
AGGTACAGGCTGTATTTTACTCTCTCTTCTACGGGAATTCCCTGAAGCAACTGGGATCGGGATAGACATCGCAGAAGGGGCCTGCCAAACAGCAAGAGAGAACGCAGAAAGCCTTGGGCTCGAGAATCGAGCACGATTTTTATGCGGAAACTGGACAAATCCTCTATCAGAATCGGACAAATTTGACCTGATTGTCTCGAATCCTCCCTATATTCCAACGTCAGAAATCACGAATCTGGATCAAAATGTTCAAAAATATGACCCGATTATGGCATTAGACGGTGGAGAAGACGGCTTAATTCCATACACGAATCTGTTGCCAACTTTAAAAAATTATTTGGAGGCTAACGGACGAATTTTTCTGGAATTCGGTATTAATCAATCCTCCGACATAACGCGACTCGCCGAAGACTCTAACGCGACTCTGATTCGTGTAACCAAGGATTTGGGCGGGGTTGAGAGGGTTGTGGAAATCTCGTATGGGGATAAGTAAAAAATCTTTTGACAGGGGGATTGCTTGAATCAATCCCCTTGTGCATTCTGCCCCTACGTTCACGTGAAACAACAAATTAACCAGATGTTGTGACGGAACACGGTTCAGAAAACTACCGCTGGTAGTCCTTGACTTTGAAAGGACTTTTAAACTTATCCACAATCGGGTAAGCTGGGGGGGAGTTTTACCGAATCAGGGGAAACAAGTTAGGAGAGCACATGAGATACGGATCTGCCGCAAGAAGAATGCGCAATAACAATAACAGTAATCGCGGGGGCAACCAACGCCGCGGTACACAAAATAAAAATAAAGTGTTCGACAGCAACGGACCGGATGTACGTATCCGTGGTACAGCGTACCAAATCGTTGAAAAATACATGGCTTTGGCAAAAGATTCCAATGCTGCCGGAGACCGTGTTTTGGCTGAAAGCTACCTTCAATACGCAGAACATTACCAGCGCATTATCAATAGCTGGGAAGAAGAAGATGCCTCTTATGACGCGTACGACAACAGTTCGTACGATAGGTTCTCCACCAAGAAAGAAATCGCTGAAGAGGAAGATCTCTCCCTTCCAAGCAGCATTCTAGGCAACAAACAAGCGGAGACCGCACAAGCAAATCAGGCTGAAATGGCTGACGCATAAGCTGGCCTGATTTACACGAAACGCGCTAATAACGAATTTGTATAAAAAAAGGGGGCTTTTGCCCCTTTTTTGTTATATTATGGCCCCTGAATTTTCATATATAATAAACATGTCTTTGTTAAGCTCAAGCCATGCGTCCTGTAAATAGAGCAATTCTGGAAGATGCAAGACTAGCCGAAGAGTTCGGCAGAGGGTCTGCAACATCTATGTTCAGAAAAGATAAACCGACATATTACGCCATCGGAGATATTCATGGCCATGCTTCGGCCCTAAAAGACATTTTAAAACTCATCAAACAAGACATAGAAAGACGGACAAAAGAAAACCCCGCCTTTAACCCTGAAATAGTTTTCATGGGTGATTACGTAGATCGCGGCCCCCACACGCAGGAAGTCTTGGCCATTATCGAACAAGAACTAGAAAATCAGGAACATGACGGCATTAAAAGAACAGTCATAAAAGGAAATCACGACTTCATCTATCAAAGATTCCTAACGGCAAGAAATCCGAGCGATATATTTGTAATGGCAGCCAATCTGCTGAACAACGGTGGGCTTTGTACCTTTGCAGAACTGGACATTTTCTTCGAAAGTAAGCCGGAATTAAAAGAAACCAAAAAATGCTTCACCGTAAGGGAAATTGAACAGGAACTGGTTGTCGACATGGGACAGGTTCTCGATGTTCAGGAAAAAATGCAAAAAATCATACCGGCTGGACAAATAGCTCTTCTGGATAAGATGGTCAGCACATACGAAACAGAAGATTTCTATTTCTGCCATGCAGGAGTAGATAACAACAAAAAACTTGATGAACAAAACGAACTGACCTTATTGGGAATAAACCAGCAAGATTTAACCCGCGAATTCAAAAGAAGTGCAGGCCACCCGGATAAAATTGTCGTGACAGGACATACAATCGTAAAAGGGGTCGAGTTTGAACAAACAAACAACGGAATAGGTGGGCGCGTCTCCACAGACACAGGGGCCTATCAATCAGGCCTTCTCAGTTGCGCAATTCTCCATGACAGGAAAATGGTTGGAACGCTCGTTGCAAAAACAGGTAGCGCAAAATTCGAACAATCATTTCTCCCGACACCTGAATGCAAATACCCAAAAAATTCGCCGACAAATTTGTCGCAACCACTGGACGTGGTCGGCCAACAGGTCTAAATTCCTATTTATAGGAAGAAATATTCATGCCTGAATAATCAAACGAGGACAAAATGGACTTTGAACGTTTTAGCGAAAAACTACGCGGTCTTATACAGAAAGCGCAAACGTTGGCGATGCGCTCGGATCATCAGTCATTAGAACCTGAACATCTTCTCAAAGTTATGATCGAGGATGAAGATGGACAAATTTCCCGCTTAATCAATAACGCAGGGGGTGATTCAACACGCCTGAAAAGCGGAATAGAATCTTCACTTGCAAAACTCCCTTCCGTAAGTGGACCGGGATCAGGTGGATTGCGTTTATCTTCAGACTTGGCAAAAATTCTAGATCAAGCCTTGCAGTTGGCGGAAAAAGCCGGAGATAAATTCCTAACCTCCGAACGCTTGCTTCAAGCCATGACTCTTGCTCCGAAAACAAGTGACATTGCAGGGCATCTTCAAGACGCCGGTGTTACACCAACCGCCATGAACAAAGCCATCAACGACCTCAGAAAAGGCCGAACAGCGGATAGTGCAGGCGCAGAAGATACATTTGATTCACTCAATAAATATGCGCGCGATATGACGGCACTGGCGCGTGACGGAAAACTAGACCCGGTTATCGGTCGCGATGAAGAAATTCGTAGAACCATTCAGGTTCTCTCTCGGCGTTCAAAAAATAACCCCGTGCTGATTGGTGAACCGGGTGTCGGGAAGACAGCTATTATCGAAGGATTAGCACAACGCATCGTCAAAGGAGATGTACCGGAATCTTTACGCGATAAAAAATTGATGTCTCTCGATCTGGGAAGTCTGATTGCGGGAGCAAAATTCCGTGGTGAATTTGAAGAGCGCTTGAAAGCAGTCCTCGATGAAATCAGAAATGCTTCCGGAGAAATCATTCTCTTCCTTGACGAATTGCACACTCTGGTCGGCGCAGGAAAAGCAGACGGCGCCATGGACGCCTCTAACATGCTTAAACCTGCTTTGGCACGCGGAGAACTTCACATGGTCGGCGCCACAACGCTTGACGAATACCGCAAACACATTGAAAAAGACGCAGCCCTAGCGCGTCGCTTCCAGCCTGTGTTCGTCAGCGAACCAACAGTCGAGGATACAATCTCTATCCTGCGTGGACTCAAGGAAAAATATGAAGCGCACCACGGTGTTCGTATTACAGACGCCGCCATCGTAGCTGCAGCTCAATTGTCGAACCGCTATATCACAGATCGCTTCTTGCCTGACAAGGCTATTGACTTGGTCGACGAGGCATCCTCACGTTTGCGCATGCAGGTTGACTCAAAACCGGAAGAGATTGACGAACTTGATCGCCGTATCATTCAGTTAAAAATTGAACGCGAAGCGTTGAAAAAAGAATCCGACGATGCCTCGAAAGATCGCCTTGTCAAACTAGAAGAAGAATTGGGAGATCTGGAATCCAGATCAGCAACAATGACCGCCCAATGGCAAGCGGAGAAAGAAAAAGTTTCCAAAGGGCAAAAACTCACCGAAGAGCTGGATCGTGCACGTATCGAATTGGAACAAGCCGAAAGATCGGGCAACTGGGAAAAGGCTGGGGAGCTAAAATATGGGCGCATTCCGCAATTGGAAGACGAACTGAAACAAGCCGCAGAACATTCCAGTCGTAACATGATTAACGAAGAAGTTACGTCAGATGATATAGCAAGTGTTGTCAGCCGTTGGACAGGAATTCCGGTTGATAAAATGATGGCGAGCGAGAATAAAAAGCTGCTCGAAATGGAAAACAAATTGCATCAACGTGTTGTTGGGCAGGATGAAGCAGTTCGTGCTGTCTCTTCGGCGATTCGTCGCGCACGTGCAGGTCTTCAGGACCCGAACCGTCCGATTGGCTCCTTCCTGTTCTTGGGGCCAACAGGAGTCGGAAAGACAGAGCTGACCAAAGCGCTGGCAGAATTCATGTTTGATGATGATACCGCCATGATCCGCATGGACATGTCCGAATATATGGAGAAACACTCCGTAGCACGCATGATCGGAGCACCTCCAGGCTATGTCGGATATGATGAAGGGGGTGCCCTCACCGAAGCTGTTCGTCGTCGCCCATATCAGGTTGTCTTGTTTGATGAAATTGAAAAAGCACACCCTGATGTGTTCAATATTCTCCTTCAAGTTCTGGATGATGGACGTCTGACGGACGGTCAAGGCAGAACAGTTGATTTCAGCAATACCGTGCTCATCATGACATCGAACCTCGGGGCAGAACATCTCGCCAACCAAGAAGAGGGCGCTGATGTTGAAGAAGTCCGCGGCGCAGTCATGGAAACAGTCCGCAAATTCTTCCGTCCCGAATTTCTGAACCGTCTCGATGAAATCCTGCTCTTCCGCAGACTGGGGCGCGCACAAATGTCAGGGATTGTTGATATTCAACTTGGAAACCTGAGAAAACTTCTCGCAGGTCGTCGCATGACGCTAGATCTGGATAACAAGGCAAAAGAATGGCTAGCCGATCGCGGCTACGATCCGGTATACGGCGCACGTCCGCTGAAACGGGCGATCCAGACCAACTTGCAAAATACATTGGCAGAGATGATTTTGCGTGGCGAGATACCGGACGGGGCCTCTATACTGGCAACAACAGATAAAGAAGGCATTGTCTTCAAAATTGATGCGGGTGGCAAAGGCTCCCAAAAAACAGCCGCCTAATCTGCAAACGGTTTGAGAATCACGTTTCGTCAAAAGGGGAACGTGATTCTTTTTTCATATTCAAAAGGTTTGTGACATTGTTCACAAAGCCAATTTCAGTTAGGATTATTCAGTTTATGATTCATTTTCCAAGAAGACCCGTCATGAAAAAAGCAAAACATTCCGTATCTGGCCTAAAACTCGTTCTTTTAACATCCGTTTTGGCATTATCAGCCTGCTCCACAATTACGGAAGGGTCTCAACAACAGATTACATTTGAAACGCCAAATGCCTACGACGCGCTATGCGAAGTCAAGCTTGGAACACATGGTCTGATCTATACCGTACGTCCGCCGCAAACGATCTGGATCAAAAGAACAGCACGAAACATGTATATTACCTGCGAAGCCCCGGGTAATAGAATTGTGAAGAAAGAAATATCATCTGAAGTCGCAGCAACCTCTTTTCTCAACGTCTTTAACGGAATTGTACCGGGAACTGCTTATGACGCAGATACCGGCGCTATGTTCAAATTCCCCGAAAAAATCGAAATTGATTTTAACGGCGTAGAGGCCGTCGCCTCTCCAATGCCTGGCTACCACAACATGGATGGCCTAGACCCTAAACAAGCGGCTTCAATCGAGGATTACGGGCCTGATACACCTGCAGCACATGACGATGCAGCCCTGTCAGCACGTCACGCTATGGCTTATGCTGATGCCGACCGCGAAGCTGCGGCACAGGCAGCCCTCGAGGCCGAACGCCAATCCCGCATAAACTCCCTCGAGGGTGGTTTCTACGGTGATAAAGGCAATATCGGTAACAAGTAGTAATGGGTCCTTACTTCTTTTGCGGCATTGGGGGCAGCGGCATGCTGCCTCTGGCAATGATCCTGAAAAGCAGATCAATAGACATTACAGGCTCTGATAGATCCTGCGATCAAGGCCGTACACCGGAAAAATTCGAGTGGCTAAAGAAACAGGGCATTTCAATTGTCCCACAGGATGGAGAAGGTCTAACACAAAGTTTCGAGGCCTTGATTGTTTCATCTGCTGTAGAAGAAACAATACCGGAAGTCAAAAAAGCGAAAGATCTTGGCATTCCCATCATAAAACGGGCAGAGCTTTTGGCATCAGTTTTTAATGACGCCAAAACATCCGTTGCCATAGCAGGAACAAGCGGCAAGTCGACAACAACAGGAATGCTGGCATGGATACTCACCTGTGCCGAAAAGAATCCGACCGTGATGAACGGGGCAAATTTCTTGAACTTTGTATCTCCCGATACACCATTTGCCTCGGCACTCACGGGGGACAAGGATTTATTTATATCGGAATGTGATGAAAGCGACGGATCAATTATCCTCTATCATCCGTCAATTGCAGTCCTGAATAACATCGCTCTGGATCATAAACCTGTAGAAGAGCTGATACCGATATTCAGGCAATATCTGGAACAATCAACACAACAAATTCTCAACCTGTCCAATCCGGCTGTCCGAGAAAACTTTGCAAAAGATTTTGCCCAAACCTGCCTGACATACGGAATAGACACTCCCGACGCTAGATTAAACATAACTTCGTACGCAGCAACAGAAGTCGGATCACGAAGCACTCTTATCGACACACAATCTCAAAAATCCTACAGCCTAATACTCAATGTCCCCGGTAAACATAATGTAGAAAATGCGCTGGCAGCATTAACAGCAGCTTTAGCAATCGGCATCCCGATTGAAGAAAGCCTTGCGGCTCTTGAACAGTTTAAGGGTGTTTCCCGAAGGCTGGAGAACATAGGAAAATATAATAATATCAATATAATAGACGATTTTGCTCATAATCCGGATAAAATAAAGGCGACA
>QKCR01000016.1 GCA_003245575.1 Alphaproteobacteria bacterium
AATAAATGCGATCAGAACGTCGCTCTCTCCTGCATGATCCATCATTTCAAAAAACACATCCCGACCCCGTTCGGGATCATAAGACATGCTTTCCGGATGTTCCTGAAAAGGATCAAATACCGTTGCGTCAGGATATTGCCGGGATAACAAGTCGACGATTTGAGCCCGATACTGTTGCGGATGGATCGAGTCGGGCAACGATCCTTGCATGATGCCCGCAAGGAAAATTTGAAAAGACTGGCTCATAAAAGCAACTCCTTCAATTTTATTGCGCTTAAGCATTCACACGGTAGGTGTTGAGAGCGCATTATTCATTTTAATTTTCGCGGCGAAAATATTTATCATTGACTATGGTTGTACCGCTTTTTTCGCCAAGAGTCAACTAAAAGCGTATAAAAGCATAAATTTCATCCCTGATACTTGCAATCTTCTTTCTCTTTGATAGTAAAGGAATTACCAGAATACGCCACAACGTTTTCTGCGAAAGAGGGGAGGAGGATACACGAATGCAAAAAAACCGGCAAAATGATCGAAAATAAGGATTGACATAGGGATGCTGTCTGTGTAGATTGTTTCTCCTTGGAAAGAGCAGAGACTTCTTTCTGGCGTTATCTTTTTGATAAGACTGGCCGGCGGTCTCTCTGGCGTATTTGGAGTATGGAACACGATGAAGACAACAATGATCCGGAAAGAGGATGTGAAGCCTGTCTGGTATCTCGTTGATGGCGAAGACATGGTCGTCGGTCGTCTGGCAACGGAACTGGCTACAATCCTTATGGGTAAAAACAAGCCGACGTACACCCCCCACACTGATACCGGGGACTACGTTGTTGTGACCAACTGTGAAAAGGTAGTATTTACCGGCCGCAAGTGGGAACAGAAAATGTACCGTCGCCACACGGGCTACCTCGGTGGTTTGGTTGAAGAGTTGGCCTCAGATGTTCTGGATGCGCATCCGGACCGGATTCTTCGTAAGGCTGTTCAGCGTATGCTTCCGAAGACCAAACTCGGACGCGCAATGCTGGATAAGCTGAAGATCGTTGAAGGGACAGAACATCCTTTTAGCGCACAACAGCCGAAAGAATTGAAGATTAACGCGAAAAGGAGCTAAGCGTGGCAGTAGATAAGAGTGGATTCATCTGGGGTACCGGACGCCGTAAGACATCGGTTGCGCGTATCCGTATTCGTAAGGGAACCGGCAAAATTGAAATTAACGGCCGTTCACTTGATGACTATTTCGCATGTGATCGCCAGCGTACTACTGCTGTTGCTCCGTTGCGTCACCTGAACGTGATGGCTGACTATGATGTTTTTGCAAACATTACTGGTGGTGGCATTACCGGTCAGGCTGGTGCAATGATGATGGGACTCGGGCGTGTTTTGTCACAGCTGATTCCTGATCAGGCACCTGAGCTTCGCAGTCAGGGATTCCTCTCACGTGACAGCCGTATGGTTGAACGTAAGAAGCCGGGCAAACCCGGTGCTCGTCGGAGCTTCCAGTTCTCGAAACGTTAATCGTTTCCGGACTTGGCAGAAAAGCCTTACAGGCCGCCGACGATTTTCGTCGGCGGTTTTTTATTATCGTGATCATTCGCGACGGGATCTTCTTGTATTGAATTTACAGGAGTATGAATATGGATCTGAATGTGTCGATGGAATCAGTAGCCGGTTTTAAAATGGCGGCTACTGCCGCTGGCTTCAAAAAATCAGGCAAGCCTGATCTGGGTATCATTGTTGCAGAGAAACCTGCCGCAGCAGCCGGTGTATTTACAAAGAATAAAGTGGTTTCACCAAGCGTTGGCGTAACAAAACGCCATTTAGCTAAAGCCAAGGGGATGGCGCGCGCAATCGTTGTGAATGCTGGTTGTGCCAATACCTGTACCGGGGAAGAAGGACGGAAAAACGCTGAAAAAACAGCCCAATTGGCTGCGGACCTTGTCAGAATCAGCCCAAATGAGGTGATGGTATGCTCGACTGGTGTTATTGGTCACCAACTGGATATGAACGTCATGGCAGAAGGACTTCTGCAGGCGGGGCGGAATCTTGAACGAGGAGGCGGTGCGGTATTCTCGCAGGCAATTATGACAACCGATCTTGTGGAAAAGCGGGCAGGGATTGTTGTTGATGAGCTTGGCGGCGTGACGATCGCTGGATGCTGCAAAGGTTCGGGGATGATAGCGCCCAACATGGCAACGATGCTTGGGTTTATCCTGACCGATATGGCAGTCAGCTCAGATGTTTTGAAAAAAACACTAATTGAGGTCTGTGACCTGACCTTCAATTGCGTGACGGTAGATGGTGACACAAGCACCAACGACAGCGTTCTTATTATGGCCAGCGGTGCCAAAGGTGGAAAGACTCTCACCCAGACATCAGGGAAACGCTACAATCTATTCCGCGATGCGCTTTATAAAGTATGTTTAGCTTTATCAGAAAAGATTGCTGCTGATGGGGAAGGGGCGACAAAACTAGTTCGGGTGAAAATCTCAGGCGCAGCATCCCTTAAAGACGCAAAACGCGCAGCGAAGACCGTCGCTGAAAGTCCTCTCGTAAAAACGGCGATGTACGGTAATGATCCGAACTGGGGACGGATTCTTGCCGCACTGGGACGTAGTGGCTGTAAGCTGATTGAGAATAAAGTCAAGCTGCATGTTGCAGAGACGATGCTGTTTGAACACGGAGCGCCATGCGAATTTACAGCTTCTGACGTTTCGAAAGCGATGAAAACACCTGAAGTTGTGATTGATGTAAATCTGGGGCTCGGTAAAGGTGAGGCGATGATGATGACATGTGATTATTCATATGATTATATCAAGATTAATGCGGAATATCACACCTGAGTCATTCTGCATTTTTGTATTTTGCGCTACAGAAAAGCGGGTGCTGAAACTATCCAGCGCCCGCTTCTATTGTTATCTTATGTGGTTAGTTTACATCCCCGTGACGTTAAATCCATTATCGACATAATGAATCTCACCGGTCACACCACAGGCGAGATCGCTGCAAAGATACAACGCGCTTTTTGCGACATCTTCCTGTGTTATATTTTTCTTCATGGGGGCACGATCGGCGCAGGCACCCAGCATGGTCTTGAAGCCCTTAATTCCACTGGATGCCGGTGTTTTGATCGGACCAGCTGAAATTGCGTTAACGCGGATATTATCCGCACCGAGATCCACAGCAAGGTAACGGACACAGCTTTCAAGCGTAGCCTTGGCGACACCCATGACGTTGTAATTCGGAATTGTCTTAACCGCACCGTAATACGACATCGCCAGCATCGAACCGCCTTCTTTCATTAGAGGCGCCGCGCCACGAGCCATCGCTACAAACGAGTATGCACTGATATCAAGCGCAAGGCGGAAGCCTTCCCGCGGAGTGTCAACAAAACGACCTTCCAGATCTTCACGGTTCGCAAACGCGACGGCATGAACCAGAATATCCAAACTGCCCCATTTTTCACCGGCGACTTTGAATGCGTTTTCAATTTCTTCATCTTTGGATACATCGCACGGGACAGCAACAGACGCTTCAAGCTTTTCTGCAAGAGGCATCACGCGATCTTTTAAGGGTTCCAGATAAGCGAGTCCAATTTCAGCGCCAGCTTCATGCAGTTGCTTACCAATTGACCACGCAATACTGCGCTCATTGGCAATTCCGAAAATCATCGCACGCTTGCCAGCCAGCATATTTCCAATCGACTCCATGATATCCTTTCTCGTTCTGCAAAGTAAATTTTTATTTGTTCTGCATTTCCGAAAGTAAAGTTCATCATGGAAATAGCAGAAGGTAATATTCTGCTTGGGTTTGGCTCCGGCGTCAATAGAAAACTGCCTTTCCCGAGAGGCTTCATGCAACATTTCCGGTTTATACAATGTTTTTAGAGCTTTAATTGGACGGAATGCAGAAAAAACGTATGATTTCACTCACAAACAAGGAGCGAAGCTCATGCATGTAACAATGGTTGTAGGACTATTCCGCCCCTTTGGCGGGGGAGCAGAGCGTCAGGCAGAAGCCTTGTCAGTTGCTTTGCAACAACGGGGAATATTCGTTGACGTCCTAACCTTATGTCCTCGTGGAGCTGAGATTGCACTTCCGGATGATCCTGTACCGGTAACCCGATTGCGGGTGCCAGGTTTTGGCCGCCTGAAGGAAATCTCATTTGCAATCAGTGTATATCCTTATCTAATTAAACATAAACCGGACATTGTCCATATTCACCAAGCCGAGATGCTTGCTACAGGCGCCGTGATGGCTGCCAAAAAGCTAAGAATTCCAAGCATTGTCAAGTGTGGGAATTCAGGAGAACGTTTTGATCTGCGAATAACAGAACAGAAGTATTTCTGCGGATCGTGGCTGAAAAGCAAGATTGTATACAAAACAGACTGTTTTATTGCCCTAAATCAGTCTATTCAGGATGATTTACTGGCAGAAGGTATTCAACCTTCAAAAATCAGTTGTATTCCCAATGGGATTTGTATTTCAGAGCCAAGAACGAAAGCGAAACGAGTTCAGTGTCGAAAGTCTTTGTCGTTTCCTGAGTTGCGTCCGGTAATATCAACAGTCGGGACATTAACTCCCAAAAAAAACCATGCAAATTTGATTCGGGCACTAAGTTTGATTCCTGCAGAACAACGACCTTTACTTGTCATCGCCGGAGGAGGGGGGCTTCGCAATTCTCTTGAGTCTCTTATACAGGAGCTCGATCTTTCAGAAGATATCCGACTTCTTGGACAAGTGTCATCAGAAGAAGTAAATCAAGTACTTCACGCATCAGATCTATTTATACTGCCTTCATATGTCGAAGGAGTTTCAAACGCATTGCTAGAAGCCATGGCGATAGAAATTCCGGCCATCGTCTCCGATGTTCCCGGAAATCGTGCTGTTATCGAGAACGATTCTCAAGGATATTTTTGTCACCCAGATAATCCTGTGAGTATCTCGCGAGCAATTTCTGATGCACTTCAAAATCCTTCAGAGATGACAGCACGTGCCAGAGCAGGCAGATTGAATATTGAAAGCCGGTTTGATCTGGATGTCGTTGCCAAACAATATGAGCTACTCTACGGATCCCTTCTAAATTCAACCAAATAATTCACCGGTTCCCTTTTTTAGACGACATCGCCTCAGCAAAGCATAACTACCTATCACCAATAAATTTATATTTACAAACACATAATGTCTATTTGACAAAATGCATTTGTAGTATAGACTTTACACTGTATAGTTCTTTGAAAGCAAGAAAAGTTATTTTACGCTGCAAGGCTTATGTAAGAACGACTGGAGTTGGTTGTGAGAAAGGTCGAAGAACTGGCTTCATCAATAAAAGATGCCATCACAATTCCTATTGTTATTCAGGAAGTGTTAGAGCTGACAGCAAGCAAGGATGCCAACGCACGCGCAATTTCAAAAGCAATTTCTCATGATCCTATTTTATCTGCAAAAGTATTAAAAACAGTCAACTCGTCTTTTTTTGGGTTTATCTTCAAGACAGGCGATATTCGTGATGCTGTAGTAAGGTTGGGAGTTAAGCAGATCCGCAGCATTACAGTTGCGATGAGTATCGGCAAACTGTTTGATGGCGGTGAGTCGCTTGGAGGTTACAGCCGCCTTGGCGTATGGGAGCACTCATTAGCAGTCGGGGTTATGTGCGAGCTAGTCACTAAAATTTGCGGTTGCCCTGAAGCGAAACCGTTATCTAGCGATGCGATGCTAACCGGCGTGTTACATGACATCGGAATCATCTTGGCTGAACAAACGCTAAAGAAAGAATACCATCAAGTTTTGGCGATTTCAAAAGAAGAACACATTCCTCTTCATCTTGCGGAAAAACGCGCTCTTGGATTTTCCCATGCCGAACTCGCTTCAGAGGTACTCAAACGCTGGAGGTTGCCTAAGCCGATTTATGAGGGAGTCAGGGTCCATCATGACAAAGAGTTGGAACATGCCAATCTTTTAGGGAAAATCTGCACGATGAGTGAATATCTGACTGCTGCAAGAAAAATTGGCTTTCCTGATTTGACAGTCGTTCCGCGTGATAGCTTCGGCCACTTGCAATTGAGCCTTGGCTTAGTCGGCAAAAAAGTTGCCAATTTGAGAAGCCGTTTTGACGCTCGAATGGCCGAAGCCCAAGAATTATTCCAAGGGGCAGCCGCAGTTTAACAGTATTTTTAAACGAGTCTCATTTTAACCCCATACCATAACACACATGAGCAACTTCACTGACGTCATCGTACAGTGTTCCAATTGCATACGAATACAGAAAAATAAGGCAAAAAACTTGATATTCAAGGTTTGCGCTATACATTCATACCAAGCAATTGATATAATGTAGAATCCCAAGATTAATAATTTCATTTACGCGCCCGTAGCTCAGTTGGATAGAGCGCAGGTTTCCTAAACCTGAGGTCGAGGGTTCGAGTCCCGCCGGGTGCGCCATATTTGAAATGCCGAACTCTGTAACATCAGGGAGCGGCATCTTTATTTCTGCACGTTGCGTCCGATAATGTATGTTATGTTGTACAGACTACTTCTTATGCAGTAATGAGTTACATTCGTATACTGCTAACATTCGAACTGTCCTGCGATATCATATATTTTGCGTGGATCAAGAATTGTAACAATTCCGCGCTGAAGACGGCACGCACCACATGCCATGAAACTCGTTCTCGAGTTGCCGCTTTGGAATCCCTCGTTTTTTTTCGAACTATCCCACCGGTCAATTTCTTTTTCATCAACCGGAATAATTTCTCCTGGCTGATCAAAGTAGATTCCCGTGCCAAAGGCGACTGTTTCTTTACAACA
>QKCR01000110.1 GCA_003245575.1 Alphaproteobacteria bacterium
CTGCTTTTATCGGGCAAAACGGCATCGCGCACGTCAGTACAGGCGTGAGCATCAATAGAGCCATAAATCCGAGTAAAAGTCTTTGCATGAGCACCATCATACACCATTCGGGTAAACAAGTCATGACGTTACTTTTTAATCTCTTTTTAAATAATTCCGGCCTTTCGGCGCCATATTTTCCAGATTTTTGCCCCACAAATAAAAATATACCCACCTTAGTCTGAATTAATTTTCAGGATTCGTGTCTCGCAGTAAGAGAACTCTCAGTAATCCCATTCCCAAAAGACACTGCCTCCCGCGGATCCGTTCTGGTTTGCACTGCTCTCCACCGAAACCTCGGGGGTCAGCTTTATCTTAACGCTTGCAGATCCCGAATTTTCTGCTGTGCCGCTTTTGACATCGACATAGACTTTGTCGGTAATGTATTTTCCGGCTCCGACTGTTGCCCCTTCTGTACCCACACCGTCAACAGTAATATCGTCGAGGCCTGTTATATTGCGCAGTGTGCCGAGCGGATTAAAGAAGTCCGATCCCGATGATCCGCTCGAGAATTTCTTCAAAGCCTGTGCCAATTGCACAGCCTGAAACGGGCTGATTTGTCCGGCACTTGTTCCGAACAAAATACGTGAAAGAACCTCATCTTCAGGGAGCGCAGGCGTCGATGCCAGTTTGATTTCCGGCTTTTCAGCGTTGCCACCAATGAGAATCTGTGCGGTCACATCCCCCGCATCCGTTGACGTTACAATATCAAAATATGGAGATGGCGGGACCTGCCCATCAAATCTCAGAACGGCCCGATCAAGCGAGAATGTCTTTCCGAATTCTTCATAGCGCCCTCTGATCGAACTTAATGTTCCGTCTATATTCGGTGATGAAGCTTCACCGGTGATATTCAGTTTCCCCCCAAGTTCCGTATCAAGCCCCCAGCCTCTGACAAAGATTCTGTTAGGGGCATCAAACAAAATATCAAGCTGAACCGACATCGGGGATGTCTCGCCACTATCTGTGGCTCTGGCTTCCACGACATTGAGCTTCGGAATAGATGTTTCAAAGCGGCTTGGTAAATCAATCCGGATTTCTTCAGGTTTTATATTCCCAGACACCGAGAATTTGTTATCTTGCGGACCGCTAAACTCCAGATGTGTTCGGGTTTGTCCATCCACTTTAAATGCGTTCATCGGGACATGGCGTAACAAAGGCCCTAGAGCAAAATCACCATCCAATGATCCGGTCATATTCCCCATCTCCATTTTGTACGGGGACAATGATAAAACCAATGGCATATCAATCTTTCCGGTTAGGCTGTTTATCCCTTTACCTGCACCTGTCAGATCGAGATTTGCATGCTCATTGCGGTATGATATTTGCGTGTTGAGGGTCGCTGCATTTTTGCGGCCCTTGGTCAATTGCCAATCTCCGTTAAAAGCCAGTTCGGGATGGATGAAACTCCCTGTGATACGTCCATCTGCCTTCGTTAGAAATAAAGGTGACTCCGTTAAACCAACAAATGGGACTTGTGTGAGATCAAAAGATTTAGCGGAGAGTTCCAGAGCCATTTCAGGTTCAGTGACCTCGCCGCCAAGCGTCAGATACCCTGCGCCGGTCGTCGCCCGTATATCTTTCAACGTCACGTGCAGATTATCAGTATCAGGCACAAAGACCTTGCCGGTCAGCTTGAATTTCTTTTGTGATGCGGAGATGATTTTAAAATCAATCTGCGGCACATTTTCCTTTTCCACCGCCGTGAAAGAGGCCTCCGCAAAAGCCTCTCCCATATAGGTGATATTTTGGAACATCCCGTTCAGATTTAGATCAGGGGCGATTTGTGCGGTTATTTTTCCTGACCCGCTCATCTCTATATCAGGAGCAAACTCTTTCACTACTCCAAGAGAGGCCACATCGAGGGTGATAAATCCTTTTGTCAGCTCTCCGCGGTCCGTATCCATCTCTATATTTCCGGTCAGCTTGTTTTCGGCCAGATTGCCTTTTATATCTGCCAGAGCCAGTTTTTTGTTATCCAGATTCAATGGAGAAGAGAGGCTCAATGATCTTCCCTGCACTTCGGACGTTATATTTACCTCTCCTGACGCTTTTTCCTGATTTCCTGTGAAAGACAGCATCATCTCTATAGGCTTCGAGAAGGCTGGAGACGCGTAGTCTTCGGGTTTCGGCATTTTGATGTTTGTTGTCAGGGAGAAATTTCCATCTGCCAGATTATAGTCTCCGTTTGCGGCAAGATGATAACTTAAGGCGTCTAATGTCAACGCCGTAATCGTTATCTGACCATCTTTCGGATTTGCAGATGCCTGATACTCCAGACGGGTCGGGAGAAACTCGGCACGATCGGAAATTATATTTCCCAGCTCCATCAGCCCTTTCGTCTCAATTCCATTTTCGGACATCTCTACTACGCTTGCGAAGGATAGCGACATATCCAGCCCGTTCGGGATAAGGTTCGGTGCAATTTGCAAATGGTCTACCGACACATCGAGATTGAGTTTAGAAACCGGAAATTCCGTGAGGTCCAGAGGCTCCCGGCTGCTATCTGAATCTTGGGACGAGGTCTCTTTGGCTTGGGACGGCAGCTCATAGACGGCTATTTTCTCGACATCCAATGCGACCGCGGCTTCGCTTACCATAACCGACAGCAGACTTGCCGAGAGCTTTGCTTCGTCCAATTCTGCGATTTTCCTGCCTGTTTCCTTATCTGTCAGGACAAGGCTTGAAACACCGAGAGCCATTGGCCAAGCGTAATGAAAATTTCCGAGTGTTATTCTATAGGGTGATTGGGCTTGAATTCCGGAGAGCTGGTCATTTATCCAGACAGAGCCTTTATCGCTATTCAGCCATAGGCAAAAAGACTGGACAAAGATTGCCAGAACGAAAAACATCAAGACAGCGAGCGAGAAAAGATGCGCTAAAATCCGTCCTACTCTGGACGGGATTTTTCCGATCATCTTTTTATATGTCTTCAAAACAGCCATCTAGAACGCCTGACCTATACTGATATAAATCTGAAAATTCTGGTCCAGATTATCTTTTTTATTCATCGGCAAAGCCACATCAAACCGGATTGGCGCAAAGTCCGTATAATAGCGCACCCCAAGCCCCGCACCGACATAGACGCCCCCCTTTAAGTCAGGGACGACCGCGTCGTATACATTTCCTGCATCTACAAATGCTACGCCCCCCAATGTTTGGGTAAACTTCATACGCAACTCTGCTGACGTTTCGATAATGGAGCGACCACCTGTCGGGTTTCCGTCTTCATCAAACGGGCCAACCTTCTGGTAACCAAATCCTCTGATCGAATTTCCGCCTCCGGCAAAGAAACGTTTTGAGGCCGGAATTGTGTCCGTTCCGCTTCCCAAAATACTGCCGATACTCCCGCGCAATGCCACTACAGGGGCATTTTCTCCGGAAGACAGGTTCAAATAGGTACTTGTTGTCAGGCGCGTCTTCACAAACGGAGAGGATTCCCCCATCACATCCAGAAACGGTTCTGCGGACAGTGCACCAACCCAACCGTGATGCGGGTCAAGAATATTATCGCGATTATCGTAGTTTGCCGTCATCGAAAATGAGAGCAATCCATACGTGTTGGTTTCTTGCGTGTTTTTATCTTCAAGACGTGAAATATCTACACCGACACCAAGCCCGACATTCAGATGCGGATTAATCTGGCGTTTCAGAGAGACGGAACTTTCAATTCCGGTTTCGACATAGGCATCCGAATCCTCATTTTTCAATCTGGCGTTCAAGGACAGGCTTTGGTCGTCTCTCATGAAATAAGGTTTCGAGAAATTAAATCCGATACTTTGACGCAACAGGCTTAGGGATGTATCGAAGGTAACATTTTCTCCTGCTCCGAAGAAATTTCTATGTGTCCATTTGGCAACGACGCCCACACCCTCATCCGTATAGAGGCTTGCCCCTAATCTGACGGATCTTGGCGCACGTTCTTTCAACTCGTAAACCAGTGGAACAGCGCTGTTTGAAGGGGGCGTTGTTTCAGGATATTTGATTTGGACAAGGCTCAATAGCCCATTTTCAATTAGGGCTGCTTTGCTCTTCTCAATTTTTGAAGCATCCCAACACTCTCCCTCTTTGTATTTGATAAAGTGTGCGAGATAATCGCGGTCTATTGAATCTGCGCCGATAAATTCGGTTTTGCCGAAGGCAACTTTCGGGCCAGATGTTACCAGAAATGTCACGTCCCCCGTATTCGCAGCTTTGTTTAAAGTAACTTCATGGGTGACATTCAATGAATAGAAACATCCGTCCTTAGCGATTTGTGCGTAGAGCTTTTTCTGGGCGGACAACACTTGTGTGGCGTCCAATATTTCTCCCTGCGCCACTTCAAGACTTTTTATATCTGCGTTTGCTCCTTTAACAGCAACATGTCCTATTTTGTAGAGATTATGGGCAGTGATCTCGAGATTAATTTTCTCCTTGTCCTGCTCGGCAACGACTTCGGCATCGTAATAGCCTTTGGCGTAGAGCGCATCCAAGGTATCTTGTCGAATGGCCTCTATGTTGACGCGCGAAGGTTTTTCTTGTTCGTAGCGCGGAATGATTGTTTGTTTGACGTAGGCGTCAATGTCCTTGTATCGGTCAGCTTCCAGTCCGTCTATTTTTATGTCAACGTCGGCACGGGATATATGTGCAAAACTCCCCACACCCAGAACAAAGATCGTGATCCCTCCGACAACGAACCTGCTAGCCCCCGTAAATTTTATGGAGGACAGCCTATTGTTCAAGAATCTGTTCTTTTTTTCCGGCAAATTCGTACTCTGATCGCAAAAGTTTTCAATCCGCCTAATATAGGGGATTGTGTGCGGAGTTCAAACGCAGTTTCATGCTCTTTTAATAAAATTACGCTTTATAAGCCTGTCCTGCTTATAAACATACGTATAAAACAGGTCTACATCTAGCCCACGTAAGGGATCCAGTTACCGCCTCTTCCCAGCTCTACCAACTCTCCGCTTTCAACATTCATCGCGATTTCATTTGAGGGATCCAACGAATGAACAAAGGCAGCAGCCACAAAGCGAGTTGATATTGGAGGCGCACTGTTTAATAACTTAGTTCGTGACGTGTCAATTGGCTCAAAAGTATCTTTATCTACAGTAACAAACCCACCATCTTGTTTGGATGCCCTATTAAATACTTCTCTACGATTGATGCTTTCAACCATATATCCTGGCGTTCCCATCATGATTGTCGGCTCACATACTTTAATACGCTGAGAGACGCCTGAGTCAGAATTATATAAGGCAATACTTCCCGGGGCAGATACCCTGATATAGCCTTCAGGTACACCGACACGCTCCAATCGGCTCTTGAATATTTCTTCTGCCTCGACAGGCTTCAGCGTTTTTAAATAGGCCATGAGGATTTTTGATGCCCCAAACAAACCACGGTTTCTGACATCATGAAGCCCACCCCAAACTCTATCCAGAACTTCCATAAGGTTATGTTGCTTATCTGTAACCAATCCATGAACCAACCCCAGACTTCCCGGTGTGGTGTCATAAAAATAGACGAACCCTTTATTTATATATCCGTGCTCGGGATGCCAGATTGTTCCTTCTTCACAGAAATCAACATCCTTGCGATCAATCCGCATGGCTGCGCAATATTCGTCCAGAATTAAATGGAACAAGGCTTTTCGGGATACTTCACTCACATGAAATTGTAGCTCAGGTAAGTAAAGAAGCAATCCTGTTGTCGAAATTCGGGATGTTCGCCGTGGACCATAATCAATCGCACCTTCTTTTAAATTGGCATCTCTTAATTCATGATCATCATAGAAATTATAGGGGTATACTTGACCATTTCCGTTAAACTCAACGAAAGAGGTTACAATATTTTGAGATTGCCCTCTAATCAAAGCCGAGAAAGGGCGTCTTTTCGAATATTTACCTTCTTCCCCTTGCTCTACCTTCCCTTTGATGATGTTTTCGGGATTGGCTGTGATTCTCAGGAAGGATTTCATGTGGTGTCTTGTTCTGGATTCACCTTTATAACGCTCAATCAAAATCCTGTTATTACGCCCTTCATTTTCCCATCCGGTCACACGCCATCTTTTTCCTTTGTGATAAACGATTGCCCCCGGCGGGAACTCAATTAACGCCTGATTCAATGCAATGTCACCATAATGGGTGTATCCGTTGTACCCTCCTTTGGAAGCACCTTTTTTACGCTCGCTAATGCTCATCACCACACCGCTCATCCGTCGTAAGCTGTGAAAGTAATGAACATTCTGTTTTTCAGGAGGAACCAATAGACGACGTTCTCCTGTCAGGTGCTCCTGCGGGTTTGCGGCAATTGTTTGTGCCTTTACGAACCCGCGCGGCCACGTCATACTTTTGACAGCATCAGGATGTGTCTTAATATCTGTAGCCTTCAGCTGCTCCACCTCATTTTTAAGGCACAGAGCTTGCGCAATTTGTATAAATTCATTGTTGGTGTAAATGATTGGCTCTTCAAGAGGTGCTGTCATGAAATATTTTTCAAAAGCTCCATATTCTGATTTTTCATGATAGGCATGAGGGTAATCTGCGACATAGAACTCTGAATCTTGATGGCGACCAACCCGCCCCATTCTTTGAAGCAAAGCTCTTTTGGAAGACGGACGCCCGACATGGATACCCCATGCAAAGTCGAAATCAACTCCTGCTTCCATGGACGATGTCGAGATAACAACGCGGGCTTTTCCTGACCGTATTCTACGGTCAATCACCTCTTGTTCCTCTCCTGTATATCCGGCTTTTTGAGCAACCGCGACTTCCGAGCCAAAATGTTCATTTACTCTTCTTGCCATTTGCTCAACACGTTGCCTGGAATCAATGAAGACAATTCCCTGACCGCTGTTTCCGCTCGTATTCCCCTTACCTGTTTTGTCCATATTTTCTTTAACTTTTTGGACCAAAAATTTAAAAACATCGTCTTCGATTTTTTTACTGATGACGGCGAAGAACGATAAACTTTTCTTTCCTTGCGGTGCTCCATTCTGGGTCTCGTCAATGACCACAGCTTCACGTCCCGTCAGATCTTTAAAGAATTCTTGTGCATTTGGCAGAGTTGCGCTTGCTCCGATATAACGGTGCCCTGAAAAATCTTCTCCTGTGATTAATCTTTGAACATATTCCAGGCGGCGTATTAAATATGAGACGTTTGAACCAAATGCGCCATGCATAGAATCCAACTCGTCAAGAACTGTTAGCTGGCGGTTGCCGATAAATTTTAAAATTCTTTTACTTTTGAGATTACTCATGACCCATGCATGGAAAACATCGGGCGTTGCCAACAGAATTCTACTATTTTCGACTAATTTCTCTCGTTCGCCAATTAATACTTTTCCGTCCAACTTCCCGATTTGATTGGGATCAAATCCCATGTCCTTGGCCATTTTTCTCCATCTGTAGTACTGGTCATCTCCTAATGACTTCAGAGGATAAAAAACAAGCACACGTGCATGCGGGTCTTGCATAACAACATGGAAAGCTTCCGCACTAAATATCCTGCTTTTTCCTGAGTTAGTCCCCGTGCTCAGGACAACATCTTGTCCGCGATCCAAAACGTCTCCTGCCATGGACTGATGGCGGTATATTCCGTTCGGAGAAAAAGAATTTTCTGCTAAATAGTCACCAACCGGCGTCCCCTCATATCTTGATGGGATTGGTTGTATGTTCATTTCCCGCGCCGGAATATTAATAGTTTCCATTAGAAACGGTCCAGCCCTATAACGAAGGTCGAACAATTGTCCGCTGCTTATGTCAGCACCGATTTTTGTACCACTATAGCCCAGCTTCATTAGGATCACCCTTCCCGTTTCGTCTTTATCTCTATTTTCCGGAAGTCGCCTTATATTGCCTTTTTCATAACTTTTCAATATTTTTCTCGTTTTTTCGGGGAAATTAGCCCCCGCAGCCTTTTTCATAGTCATTTTTTGGTTTTACTCCAATATGTTGACCCTCTCCACGCTTCAATGCTAAGGTGAGTGGCTCAATTTAATGGGGATGCGTTGGAAAAAGGCAGAAGCGATTCTTGCCCTCTTCGTGTCCTGTTGTTACTTGTTAGCACGTTGTAACCACATCACTTTTCGAGGTTTATTTTGATTACTTCCAATGACGTCAGAGCCAAGTTTCTGGACTATTTTGAAAAGAACGGACACACAAAAGTCGCGTCCAGTTCTCTGGTTCCGCATAATGATCCGACCCTGCTGTTTACCAATGCGGGTATGGTTCAATTCAAAAACGTCTTTACAGGTCTTGAAGAGCGCCCTTACAAGCGCGCGACAACGTCCCAGAAATGTGTTCGCGCGGGCGGAAAACATAATGACCTTGATAATGTGGGGTACACTGCGCGTCACCACACGTTCTTTGAAATGCTCGGAAACTTCTCTTTCGGGGATTATTTCAAAAGTGACGCTATTCCGTTTGCGTGGAACTTGCTGACCAAAGAATTCGGCATTGATGCCAATCGTTTGTTGGTCACTGTTTACCATGATGATGACGATGCCTTTAACCTCTGGAAAAAAGTAGCAGGTCTTCCTGACGAAAAAATCATTCGGATTGCGACAGATGATAACTTCTGGCGTATGGGTGATACCGGACCTTGCGGTCCTTGTTCCGAGATTTTCTATGATCACGGCGCTCATATTCCTGGAGGCCCACCTGGTTCTCCTGACGAAGACGGAGATCGTTTTGTCGAGATCTGGAACCTTGTGTTTATGCAGTTCGAACAAAAAAGTGCTGATGAACTGATTTCCCTGCCGAAGCCGTCTATTGATACGGGTAGCGGGATGGAACGTCTGGTTGCTGTTTTGCAAGGCAAGACCGACAACTATGATACGGATATTATGCGCACCCTGATCGAGGCGTCTGCCCACGCGAGCGGTGTTGATCCTGACGGTGAATTTAAATTTTCTCACCGCGTGATTGCTGACCACTTGCGCTCTTCTGCGTTCCTGATGGCGGATGGTGTTGTGCCGTCCAATGAAGGCCGCGGCTATGTGTTGCGCCGTATTATGCGCCGCGCGATGCGTCATGCGCATTTGCTGGGTTGCCAAGATTTGCACATGCACAAGCTTGTCCCAACGCTCGTTCAGAAAATGGGCGACCATTTTGTCGAGCTTAAAACTTATGAAGACAACATCATTGAAACTTTGAAAGTTGAAGAAACACGTTTCAAACGTACGCTTGATACGGGGCTTCGTCTTTTGGAAGAAGAGACTGCGAAGCTAGGCGAAGGTCAATCTTTGGCGGGCGATGTTGCTTTCAAACTCTATGATACTTACGGCTTCCCTCTTGATTTGACTCAAGCGGCTCTCATGGAAAAAGGCATGGGCGTTGATACGGCCGGATTTGATGCGGCTATGGAAGAACAACGCAAAAAAGCACGTCAGTCATGGGTCGGGTCCGGAGATCAATCTACCGATGCTGTTTGGTTCCCGCTTCAGGACAAGTTGGGGGCTACCGAGTTCCTGGGTTATTCGACCAATGCCACCGAAGGCAAAGTGACTGCCCTTCTGGATAAGAACGGTACTGAACTTAAGACCGCGAAAGAAGGCGACGAAATCCTCGTGGTCTTTAACCAAACTCCGTTTTATGCCGAGTCAGGTGGTCAGATTGGCGACACAGGCGTTCTCCACAATCAGAATTGCCGCATTGAAGTTTCTGATACTCAGAAGAAACTCGATTCTATGTTCGTTCATATCGGGAAAGTTACCAAGGGCAGCTTATCTGTCGGCGATATTTTCATGATGGAGATCAATGTTGATGCGCGCGATGCCACACGTCGTAGCCATACGGCTGCGCACTTGTTCCATGCCGCGATCCGCAATCTGTTCGGTACGCATGTCACACAGCGCGGATCATTGGTTGCGCCAGATCGTTTCCGTTTTGACGTGAACTATCCGAAGGCGATTGATAACGACAATATTTCTCAGATCGAATTGGCTGTGAATGATCGCATTTACGAGAATTTGAATGTGACCACGCGCGTGATGAGCCATGAAACCGCCGTTGAAAAGGGTGCTATGGCTCTCTTTGGCGAGAAATACGGTGATGAAGTTCGTGTTGTTGCCATCGGGAACGGGGCAGAGATGTCTGAAAACGATTATTCCGTTGAACTGTGCGGTGGGACACATGCCTCTGCGACTGGTGACATCGGCGTCTTCAAAATTGTTGCCGAAAGTGCCGTTGCGGCCAATATCCGCCGTATCGAGGCTTTGACGGGGCATGCAGCTCTCAACTACATGAGCGAGAAAGAGAAAACCCTTAACGAGATTTGCTCTCTCCTTTCGACAAGTCCGAAAGATGTCAAAGATCGTTTGGCAAAACTTTTGAAAGAGTCTCAAGAGGCAGCGACCGAGAATGCCAATTTGCGTCGTCAAATTGCTTTGGGCGGCGGCAGTGCCAAACAAGGCGGCGGTGATGATATTCGCGAAGTAAATAACGTCAAATATATCGCACGCGTGATCGAGAATATGAATCCGAAAGAGCTGCGCTCTTTGGCTGATGAGTTCAAGAAGAAGATCGAGTCAGGCATTGTTATTCTGTGCGGGATCAATGACGGCAAGGCGTTCCTCACTGTCACCATGACAGATGATGTTTCCGAAAAGTTTGATGCTGTCGGGCTTGTTAATGTCGGCTCTGCCGAGCTTGGCGGAACAGGCGGCGGCGGTCGTCGCACTATGGCGCAAGCCGGTGGACCGAACGCTGAAAAAGCCAATGACGCTTTGAAGGCTATCGAGAGCGAAATTGCCAAGATTGCTTAAGGCTTTTAGAATAGAAGAGTTAGCGGCCCGTTCATTCGGGTCGTTTTCTTTTTAAATAAATCTTGCACAAAATGGACAATTTATGTTTTCATGAATTCATGATGACTTTCCGTTCAGCCTTTTTTGCCTTTGATGCACGACGCGGCGCACGACGTATGACCGCGTTGCGTCAGGCTGTGTAACGGTTTTCTTCCAAGTTTTTCCTTTTCATTTTCCTGAACAGTGACGCTCCTCTCCGGAATATTTTCCGGCCCGATCACATACTTCATTTATTCAGGATTTATTATGAACGACCTTACACAGTATTTTACTTCCCTTTCTTTGTCTGCGGCATCACTTGATGCAACACACATCGCTGACATTCTTGATTTGCAGAAAATTGTCTATGACGATCTAGCCCAAAATGAGAAAGCCTATATTGTGCCCAAAGATTTTGGCAAATTAACCCGTCATTTCAATTCAGGTGGTGCGGGGTTTGGCTTGCATAACGGTGCGCAGATGATTGCCCAGAGCCTAATCTATATGCCACAAGATTCTGAGGCCAAAAGCGGCGTCATGATAATGCCTCCCTCTTCCGAAAAAACGAAAAGTTCTGTCATTCAAGGGCTTTTGGTACACCCGCATTTCAGAGGGAAGAAATTGGCGCATACGCTTGTCCAGACATGGAAGGATTATACGATATCCGTTGATAAGCCTCACGTTCTGGCGGAGGTTGCGACTGAGAACATTCAAAGTTGGGCGGTTTTTCTGGATCATGGGTTGTCAATTTCCTGCCATGTCTATGACCCCGAAGATCAGATTGATCTTTATACTTTGCACGGGAATTTACATCATCCTATCAAGTCCTGTGCGCCGATGCATCTCGTGAGCATGCATGATCTCGAGACCATTAAAAAACTTCTGGCGCAAGGACAAGTTGGTCATACTTGGCAAAAAGGGGCTGTTCCACATATCGGGTTTAGCCCTGCCGAGGCTGTCGGCTATGGATTATAGGCTATCCATATATTCTTGCAGCGTCGGTAAGGATTTATCCTTATCCGACAAGATGGCATCTTCTTTATTTAGGGGCCAGTCGATTGCGAGTGCAGGATCGTCCCAGAAAATTCCACTGTCATGGTCTTTGGAATAAAAAGCAGAGACTTTGTAATTCATGATGGTGTGATCTTCGAGCGTGCAGAACCCATGCGCAAAGCCTTCTGGGATATAGATTTGCCGGTGTGTTTTCGCATCGAGTGTGACGCCCGCCCATTGTCCGAATGTGGAGGAATCTTTTCTGACATCTACGACCACATCATAAGCCGATCCCGTCATGGCGCGGACTAACTTAGCCTGAGCGTAAGGAGCTTTTTGGAAGTGCAGGCCGCGCACAGTTCCCTTCCTCAAAGACAAGGACTGGTTATCCTGCACGAATTCGTTTGTGATACCTATGTCCCCATAGTCTTTGCGGTTATAGCTTTCGACAAAGTTGCCGCGATGATCTTCGAAACATTGCGGTGTTATGATGATGACATCATCAAATGGGGCAAGCTTTTCTGCCAATAGTGTCATTTTTCTTTGTTTTCCTAGTACTTAGACCGCTTCTCATAGTTTGAAACGGAACTTTTTCACCTTCCATGCGTTTGTGGGCACGGAGGAGATTACCATGTCCTACATTAAAAAAACCATTTCTTCAAATGAACAAATCATAGGGATTACAGGCGTTCACTGGATATATCTGGCGAAAGGTGCTGTTGGTTTCATTGCTATTTATGCCCTTGGGCAGGTTTTTTATAATCTTATGGCTGCCGCTATTTTGCAGATGAGCCACACAGGCTTTCTGGACATTTCATTAGCGGGTGCGGCTACTTTGCGCAGTGTTTATCAAGCTTTTGTGGTCATTGCGGGGCTATCTTATCTTGTCCCCTGCGCCTTGAAATATCTCTCTTCCGAGATTGCTCTAACTGATCGCCGCTTGATTGAAAAGCGCGGACTATTCTTTGTGAAGGTTCGTGATTTCGATGTGCTCGAGATTTCAGGGGCCAGTGTTGATACCGGGCTTTTAGGAAAGTTTTTGGGGTATGGGTATGTGCATCTCGATTGCCGCTTTATTGAAGATGCTTCTCTGGATGCCATTCCTAATCCACACAAAGTTATCAATGCACTTGATGATCTTCGTATGAAGATTACACGTGAAAATTCCGGCCGACATGATGACGCATTGAATGATATTGATGACCACATGCCGGATCATGATTCATTTAAATCTGAGAAGGATAAGCGTTCTCGCGCCCCTGAAGAACCTCACCCTAGTGAAGAGTTTTGGAAATCTCCCGAAGATGAGCCGGAGTCTGTTGAAAGCGTTGATGAAGAGTTGCGTAAAAAAGAACTTGAAAAAGAAATTCTGGAACTGGAGATCAAGAAAATGCAGATGCAACACATAACTTCCCAACCCGTTAAGCCCCCCCCACATGAAGGTGAAATTCCGCTTGATATGCCACCGCCGGAACTCCCAGCTATTGACCCTGTCGAGATTCCTGAGGAAAAGCCCGAGAAGAAAGGGTTAACACCGGAGCTGGGTGAACAAATGACCCATGATTTTGATGATGCCCGTCATGGACAGGTGGTTTCTGCCTCGGCATTTCGTTCCGCTCCACAACCCGACACGCACCCTTAAAAAAAATCGGAACCTTTTATGCGTACCAAATGTTTGAAAACTAAATTCTGATCTAACCCGAATGGAGGGACAAAATGACTTACAAATATCTCACACTTGCAACTGCAGCTGTAGCCCTTATGGCGAACGGCGCAGCACATGCCGAAACCCAAAAATCACAAAACGAAATCCGCGCAGAAGCAGCGACGACAGGCAATATGGCAGCTGATGCCGAAAAAGCCATGAAACAAGTCAAGAAGGATATGAAAGAAGCCGGAGAAAAAATCGAAGCTTTCTTTATTCCTGAAGACCAGAAGCAAAAAGTTAGTGAAGTTACGTATGATGTCGTTTCATCTGCCAGCGGGATGATCGGCTCACCCGTTCATAACAGCAATAACGAGGAAGTCGGCCGCCTGCATGATATTATCATTGATGTCAACGGCGATGCGACTTACGCCATTATTGCCGACAATGATATTCCGGGATTTGAAGGTAAGCTGGTTGCTATTCCGTATGACAAAGTTTTTCAGAAGGTGGCAACAGGTGACATTATTGTGCCTTTGACAGAGGCCTCTATCCGTGACGCCCGTAGTTTTTCCTATGAGCCAGTCGATGAAGTGGATGTTGTTGTCCTGCCGGAGAACCATTACAGCGTTGACCGTATTCTATCGAGTGATGTTCTTGATAAATCCGGTGATAAAATCGGCTCTGTGAACGATATTTATTTCGATGACGGCGAAGCAGAAAGCGTCATTATCGGATTTAATAAAGTCCTTGGAATGGGAGGCGATAAAGTTGCCGCAGACTTTGGTCCGACGACCTTGTCCCAAAAAGGTGAAAATCTGAATGTTGCATTGTCAGATCACCAAAGTACCGCATTCCAAGCGTACAAGGCTAGCAAGACCAATTAGAGCGATTATTGGTTGGTAGCCTCACAGAGGCAGGGAGTTTATCTCTCTGCCTCTCATTTATTGAGAATATCTGTTACTGCGTCTTTCCATGTTTTGGGCAACACAGAGAATTCTTTTTGGAATTTCTCCGTGTCCAATACAGCGTATGCGGGCCGTGTGGCGGCAGTTTTGAATTGATTTGATTGAATGGCTTCCGGTTCAATTCTCTGTGAACTCTTCTCCAATATAAATTTTGCCAGATCGTACCAGCTCGCCTGCCCTCTGTTACACAGGTGATAGAGAGTGACGGTTTTGTTTTCTTTTATCTCGGGCATGGCCGCCCATACCATGCACGCCAGATCATCTGCTGAGGTTGGGCATCCGATTTGGTCAGTGACTATTCTTAGTGCCTCACCGCTTCTCGCCTTTTTAATGATTTTGGTGAGGAAATTTTCTCCGCGATGCGAGATGAGCCAAGATGTGCGGAAAATTACGGCATGCTCTGCATGGTTCAGAATTTCTTCTTCACCTGCGCATTTGCTTTTGCCGTAGATATTGATCGGGTTGGTTGCATCGTTTTCTGTATAGGGTGTTTGTTTTGTTCCGTCGAACACATAATCTGTCGAGAAATGAATGAGCGGCGCTTTTAATCGGTTTGAAAATTCCACGAGGTTTTTTGCTCCAACCCTGTTGTAAAGGTCTGCGCGTGTTGGATCGGATTCCAGATTTTCAACATCGGTTGCGGCGGCGCAGTTTATAATCAAGTCAATGTTAGGGTTTTCCTTGCCATACTTGTCCAGATTTTCCGACCTAGTTATATCCAGCTCGCCATGTGTCGGCGTGAGGATGGTGGACGGAAAATCAGGCAAATCGAGAAAGGCCCGCCCCAGTTGACCTGAGGCGCCGATCAGTAAAATTTGCGGCGAAGAGCCTGTCATTTGCCTAAAACCTTTATTCGTGATGGCCTGATATTTGCGGGATAGCATATAAGCCTTTGAAAAACAATAAATCAGGTCCGCGAGATATGTTGATTTTGCTGATAGAATCTGTTGCCTTTGGTGGGGCTATCCAATAAGATACCGCCTCACTTAGCCTTGTTTTTAAATAAGAATTTTGACTTTAACACGCTTGAAGAGAAGAATTATGACTAAATATCCTGCCGTTCCTGTTTCCCCCGACTTTGCGAAGTTGGAAGACGCTATTTTGAAGCGCTGGCAGGACGAGAAGATTTTCGAAGCTTCGGTTGAGCGTAATCCACGTCGCAATGCGGATGGGTCATCCAATGAATTTGTGTTTTATGACGGGCCTCCGTTTGCCAACGGCCTACCGCACTATGGGCATATCGTGACAGGTTTCGTGAAAGATATTGTTCCGCGTTACCAGACCATGAAAGGTCGCCATGTTGAGCGTCGCTTCGGGTGGGACTGTCACGGTCTTCCAGCAGAGTTGGTTGTCGAGAAAGAGCTTGGCGTGAACGGCGCGCGTGAGATCATTGATTACGGCATCGGTAAATTTAACAAGGCGTGTGAAACTTCCGTCACACGCTTCACCCAAGATTGGGAATGGTATGTGACCCGCCAAGGGCGTTGGGTTGATTTCGGCGATCAATATCGCACCATGGATATTACTTTCATGGAAAGTGTGATGTGGGCATTTAAAACCCTGTGGGACAAGGGCCTGATCTATGAAGGATACCGCATTGTCCCCTATTCATGGGCTGTTCAAACGCCGTTGTCCAACTTCGAGACACGTCTTGATAACTCTTACCGCGAACGCACAGACCCGACATTGACTGTCGGCTTTATGCTCAATGATAATGAGAAGACAGGTGCGAATACACGTTTGCTGGCTTGGACGACGACACCTTGGACATTGCCGTCCAACATGGCGCTGTGTGTTAATCCTGAGCTGACCTATGTTCTTTTGCAAAAAGATGACCAGCGCGTCATTATTGCCGAAGCGGCGCGTGAGCGTTATGCCCGCGAGTTGAAAGACTTCGAACCTCAAAAAGAATTCAAAGGATCTGACCTTGTTGGTCTGACCTATACCCCGCTCTTCCCGTATTTCAAAGACCTTGAAGGTGCGTTCCGTGTGTTTGCCGATAGCTTTGTTGAAGCAGATAGCGGGACAGGCACGGTTCACATTGCCCCCGGCTTTGGTGAAGAGGATATGGAGCTTGGGAAACGTAACAACATTCCTATTGTTGTTCCTGTTGATGAAGCGGGTCTTTTTACACCTGAGATCACCGACTATGCAGGACAGAATGTTATTCTCGAAGCCAATGAAAAAATCATTCAGGATTTGAAGAAGCAAGGCGTTGTGTTGAAGCACGACCAAATTCTCCACTCCTACCCGCATTGCTGGCGGACGGATCAGCCTTTGATCTATAAGGCTGTGAACTCGTGGTATTTGGCGGTGACACAATTCCGTGACCGTATGGTTGAACTGAACCAAGACATTACTTGGGTTCCTGGTCACATTAAAGACGGTGCGTTCGGTAACTGGCTTGCCAACGCACGTGACTGGAACATCTCGCGGAACCGTTTCTGGGGTGCTCCGATTCCTGTGTGGCGCAGTGATGATGATCGTTATCCGCGTATTGATGTCTATGGCTCTATCGAAGAGTTGGAACGTGATTTCGGCGTGAAGGTTGATAATTTGCACCGTCCAATGATTGATGATCTGGTACGTCCGAACCCTGATGATCCGACAGGCCAATCTATGATGCGCCGCGTACCGGAAGTTCTGGATTGCTGGTTTGAATCAGGCTCTATGCCGTTTGCGCAGCTTCATTATCCGTTCGAAAACAAAGACCGTTTTGAAGATAACTTCCCCGGCGACTTTATCGTGGAATATATCGCGCAAACTCGCGGATGGTTCTATACGCTCATGGTGCTCTCGACGGCTTTGTTTGATCGCGCGCCGTTCAAGAGCTGTATCTGCCATGGTGTGGTGCTCGACGAAAACCATCAGAAGCTTTCAAAGCGTCTTAAGAACTATCCTGACCCTGTTGATGTGTTCAACAATCTCGGGTCAGATGCTCTGCGGTGGTATTTGTGTTCTTCTCCGCTGATTACGGGAGGGGATTTGGCGATGTCGCGCGATGATAGCGAGATCGTCAAAGGGATGCGCTCGGTTATTATCCGTTTGTGGAATGCGTTCTACTTCTTCACGCTTTATGCGAATGTCGAAGGTGTTGAGGCTAAAATCTCGACCAAATCCGATAGTCCGATGAACCGCTTCTTGCTTGGTAAAACTGCGAAGTTGATCGAGCAAATCGAAGGCTATCTGGACAATATGGATTTGCCGTCGGCTTATAACTGCGTTCCGGATTATATCGAGGCTCTTAATAACTGGTATATCCGCAACAGCCGCAGCTTGTTCTGGGATGAATCCAAGAGCGCTGAAAAGCAGGATGCGTATGACACGCTTTATACCTCTTTGGTTTATGCGTCTAAAGCCTTGGGGCCTTTGCTGCCGTTTATCTCTGAGGAGATTTATACTGCCTTGACAGGTGAAACGAGTGTTCACTTGACGGATTGGCCGAATAAGGCTGACCTTCCTGTTGATGAAGATGTGCTCAAGGGTATGGATATGGCTCGTGAGGCCTGTTCTGCCGTGCTGCGTCTTCGTGAATTGCATCGTCGCCGCGTGCGTCTGCCGCTCAAGACTTTGGTGATTGCGCACCCTGAAATTGACAAGCTTGCGCCTTATATCGAGTTGATCCGTGATGCGGTGAATATCGTTGACGTGCAGCTTTCCTCTACGCCTAGCGAGTATGGTGAGCGCGCTGTTAAAGTTAATCCGAAACTCGGTAAACAATTCGGTGCGAAGTTCAAAGACATTATGACGGCTCAACGTAATAATGACTTTACCTTGCTGGATGACGGGCGTTTGGAGATTGCAGGCGAAACACTCTCAGGCGATGATTTCGAAATGCGCTTCGTTGTTCCTGAAGGCACGACAGCCGAGTCATTTGATCGTTGGCGCGGCTTGACGGTTCTCGACACCACGATCTATCCGGAGCTTGAAGTTGAAGGCTGGTCTCGTGACTTGATCAGCGGCATTCAGAAAATCCGTAAGGACATGCAGCTTGAAATTACCGAGCGCATTACTATTACGGCCAGTGTGCCTGAGAACGTCCGCGAGGCTTTGCAGCCGTTTGTTGCGCATGTTTCCAAAGAAACACTCGCGAATGATCTGTGCTTCCTTCAAGACAATAACGTCGGGGATGATTTCTCGACTGTTGAGGTCGGGGAACATGAGGTTTCCGTTAAAGTCTCGAAAGCTTAGACTTTTCTCTATATAAATTCGAAAAGCGCCGCTCTCTGCGGCGTTTTTTATGCTCTTTGCCCAAGCATTTCGCTTGATCGGATTGCTCTAACGGGTTATTTTCTTTCTATTCCAAACAGTTAAATAAAAACGCGTTTCCAAAAGCGAGAGAATATGTTCGACCCAAGTAAAGTCCTATTAAGCCAGATCATTGTTGATACCTTATCTTCCCTCGGGATCACGGCGGATCGCGAGCGCGTATATCAAAGCATTGAATTCTGTCCGCAGCCGGAACTTGGGCAATATGCTTTTAAAACTTTTATTGTGGCCAAACAGGCGGGCATGAACCCGATGGAGTTTGGGACAAAGCTCTGCGATGCGTTAAAGCAGCATAATCAGATTTCAAGTGTTGCGCAGGCAGGTCCTTATATTAACCTCATTCTCTTTTCAGGTGAAATTGCCCCTCTTCTTATTGATGACGGCGCGTCCGGTGATGTTGCCGTTATCACTCCGAGCGTTCCACACCGCTATATGATTGAACATTCCCAACCGAACACGCATAAGGAAATGCATATCGGACATACGCGGAACTCTGTTTTGGGAGATACGCTGTGTCGTTTATTGAAGCATAACGGCTATTCTGTTTTTGCGCAGAATTATCACGGGGATGAAGGCGCGCACGTTGCCAAATGTATTTGGTATATCCGCACGTTTAATCAATCTCCTGCCGAAGGCCAAGATAAGGGCACATGGCTTGGACAGATGTATGTGGACTCGACAGCCAAGATTGAAGGCGCGACGCCTGAGGAAGCCGAGCAGTATAAAGCAGGTATTTCTGCCGTTCTTAAAGGCATTGAGTCTCGTGAGGGGCCTGATTACGCGTACTGGAAAGAGACCCGCCAATGGTCTCTTGATATGTTCCATGAGGTTTATGACTGGCTGGATGTTTCCTTTGACAGCGATTGCTGCGAGTCTGATGTCTCGGAAGAGTCCATTTCCGTAGTGAAAGAGTATCTTGATAAGGGCGTGTTTATTCGCTCGGAAGGTGCGGTCGGGGCTGATCTTTCCGATAAGAAGCTTGGGTTTTGCATGCTCTTGAAATCGGACGGGAACGGGCTTTATGCGACCAAAGATATTGCCTTGGCTCTCAAACGTTTCCGCGAGCAAAATCCTGATACCTGTGTTTATGTCGTTGATAATCGCCAGTCTCACCATTTCAAACAGGTGTTTGCGACACTTGATAAAATGGGTTTCCCGCAGGCTAATCGTTGTTACCATTTGGCCTATGAAATGGTTGAAACCAAGAACGGGGCTATGTCTTCGCGTAAAGGGAATATTGTTCCGATCCTTGGTCTGATTGATGAATTAGAGGCTCAGGCGCGCGGCATTCTCGAAGAGCGTTATAGTGCGGACTGGAGTGCGGAAGAAATAGCGGACGTTGCCAAGTTGATTTCCCGCTCTGCTGTGCGCTATGGCATGATTAAAGTTGACCCTGAGAGCAAGATTGTCTTTGATATGGAGAGCTGGTTGACCTTTGAAGGCAACACAGGCCCTTATCTTCAATATGTATTTGCGCGGATTTGTTCCCTGCAACGCAAAAGCTCTGATGACGAGATCAATTTGTCTTCTGAAATCTCATGGTCGGCTTTGGACAAGACCAGCGAGCAGCAGCTTTTGGCGCATTTGGCAAATTTCAACGAAATGGTCGATGTGTCGTGCACGAAGCTTAAACCAAATATGTTTGCGTCCTACACTTATGATCTGGCGCGCAAATTTAATGCGTTTTATGCCGAATGTCCGATCAATTCCGAACCTGATGCATCACTCCGTCAAGCGCGTGCTGCTTTGGTGCGCTTGACCCAGATTTATCTCGGAACAGCTATGGATTTGCTTGCCATTCCACGTATCGAGCGCATGTAATTATTTAAAGGAGATTTTAATATGGCTGCAACTCCCTACTCTGCCCATGAGTTTTTAGGACTGATTTTTTCATCGAAAGCTGTCTCTATCTGGAATCATGAGACCGGCCCTGTGTTCTGGTATGCGGCGGGTGTTCCGGGGCCGTTCTACGTGAACACTGAAAAGCTTATCGGTGCGGATCAATCGGCTGCTTTGCTTGACGCTATCAACGGTATTGTCGGCGATGCGTCGCTAAATCCTGAAGCAAAGTCCGAAGCAGTACGTGAGGCTGTTCTCAAGAGTTATCGGTCCAATGACGTTTTTCAGCGCATTGTCGCGACGATGATTGAAACGTCTCCGTTCCCGATTTCTGAGATCGACTTGATTTCAGGCGGAGAGCGTCGCGACTGGTTTTTCTCTGTGCCTTTTGCCGAAGAATTGGGGCTAGATCATCTCTATATCTTTAAAAACGGCGACGTTTATAGACGCGCAGGCGAAAAGTCCAATCATGCAGGCATGCGCTGCGTTCATATTTCTGATCTCATTAACAATGCTGCCAGTTATTTTGATAAGTGGTTGCCTATTCTGGCAGATCACAAAATGGATTTGCTCGGGACAATTTCCGTGATTAACCGCGGACAGGTCGGCATGGATCGTCTGAAAGAGGCTGATGTTAAAGTTCATACGCTCAAGAGTATTGATCTGCCTTTATTTTCCGAACTTGCGCAAAGCGGCCTGATTCCGCAGTCATCCAGCGATGAAATTTCTCTCTATTTTAAATCCAAGGAGGATTGGGCGCGGCAATATATTCTGGCTCGCCCCGAGGTATTTGGTCTCGACGCAGGACTTGATGCAAAATCTAAAGAACGTCTCCAATTCTTTTTGGCACAAGACCCGTGGGGGCTGGAACCTCAAGCGCAAGAGACGTTCAAAACATTGCGGGCTGCTTTGTAAATAAACATATCCCAATAGAAAAAGGCTCCTGATGGGAGCCTTTCTTTGTTTACCCCAGAGACACCTCTTTGTAGACATGTCCTCTTGTGATGTATTTCGGGATTTTAGGGCACCCGACTGAAGATATAACATCTTGCTCGTCCCCTTCACCCGCCACCGAATGAAGAACGACAGGGTGTCCCCACAAAGAATGTACATATTTCATGACCTTTTCAATGCTTGGGTCGTGTAATGGTCTTGAATTGTGAACTCTATGATGTAATTCAAGCGTCCTGTCTTTTCTAAGGAAATATTTTTCACCTGTAATACATGGTATACGATTTGCCAGACAATATTGATCCGCCAAATCCGAACGAATTTGCCTGTATCCTTTCGCATCTCCGACTTCGGCAATGATATAGTTCTCTTCATCCTCATTATCTATAACAGTGCATAGATCCATTTCGCGAATTAATCGCGGAGACAGGAATTGTTGTACAAAGTCATCATCCCGATAATTTTGCATGGCATCTTTGATAACCTCCAGCCAATTCCCTTTTCCGGCAATCTCAGGGAACCATTCAAGATCTTCTTCTGTCGGGTCCAGAGACATACGCTGAATATCTTTATAAATAGAGAATCCGAGCTTATATGGATTAAAGCCTGAGTAGTAAGGTGAATCCATAGGCGGCTGATACAAGACACCGGAGTGTGATTGAATAAATTCCAAATACATGCCGTCACTGATCAAATCCAGATCATACATGTCTGTCATAAGTGTATGGTGCCAGAAACTTGCCCATCCTTCGTTCATAACCTGTGTTTGGCGTTGAGGATAGAAATATTGTGCGATATACGATACATCAAGTAAGAGTTTCCTCTTCCATTCTTCCAAATGCGGCGCGCGTGTTGCGATCAAATACAGAAGATTTTCTTCACCCTCCAGATCCTCGTACGGGTGAGCTCCTTTTTGGAATTCACTTCTCGGGCGCTTTTGCTGACCTACGGAATTCAATACAGGATCATATGTCGTTCGCAAGAATTCTTCGATTTCATCACGCCGAAGTTTCTCTTCTTCCTGTGTTCTTTTTCTCGGACGTGTTGTTTTATCCACTCCGTGAATTTGCAATGCATGGGCTGCATCCAGAACAGCTGTTACGGTCTCCACACCGTATTTTTCCTCACATTCAGCGACAAAGTGGCTAATTCTTTCAATTTCAGGGAGAATTTCTTCTGCATTGGTAAATTGTTTGAATAAATGATTTCCCTTAAAGAATGAATTATGTCCGAAAGCCGCATGATTGATGACCAGAATTTGCATCATTTTTGTATTCTGGGTCATGCAATAGGAGATACATGGGCTCGAATTAATTACGATTTCATAGGCCAAGCCCATCTGTCCAGCATCATAGCTTCTTTTACTATTCTCAAGACTCTTGCCGAAAGACCAGTGGCTATACATTCTGGGCAACCCGACAGAAGAATAAAGAGCCAGCATTTGTTCGGAATCAACGGTTCGTATTTCATTCGGATATGTATCCAAACCGTATTTTTCTTTTGCAATGATACTTGCAACTTTTTCAACCAACTGAAGCCACTTTAACGGGATAGGTCGCCCTTCGGACTCAGGTTTAATTTTTAAAGGTTGGTCCCAGTTCTCGGGTGTAATAAAGACATTCTTCCCTTCCACATAATGGGAAAGAAGCTCGTCAATTTGTCTTTTGTACTCCGGAACGACCGGGGTTGCTTTCTCAGCGAATACAGCATTTGCAGTGTTCATTTTTTTCTCCGCTTTTCGCTATTTATCTGATACCCGGCTCTGCATAAGCTTGTACGGCGCTTACGGCATTTGCCCGATCGTAATTGTATGTTTTGGCAAAGAAGTCCCTGAATACTTTTGTAATATCAGTTTTCTCTTTAATAATTCCCATCCAGAAATTATCCGTGTGTTGAGAACGGACTTCTTTATACATTTTCCACAAATTCTGCTGCTCACCTCGTGTGATTTCTGTATAAAAAACACCCTGAGCATAGGACAAAATACTCTCGAGGGCCGTCCTACTTTTTTCAATGTCGTTATCAAAGTTATCGCCATCGGATGCTTGGGCCATGTAAACATCATGCCCTTTTGGCAGATACCTCGCCCGCGCAATATCATCGACCAATTGCAATGCTGACGACACGACCGTACCTCCGGACTCTTTTGAATAGAAAAACTCTTCTTCACCCACTTCTTTTGCAACACTATGGTGACGAATAAACACAATATCTACCGAGTCGTAATTTCTGGTCATAAATGTATGCAGCAGGAAGTAAAACAACTTTGCAAAAGTTTTCTTTTCTTCATCCATCGATCCCGATACATCCATCACGCAGAACATGACCGATTTATTTTCAGGGACAGGAAATTCAGGATGGTTGTTATATCTGGTATCGTTTACATCATCCCAACGAACGATGGATTCTCTTTTCTGTTCTTCTTCTTGGAATAACTCCTCAAGTCTTAGCAATTCCTTAGAATCTTCTTCAGACAGAAGCCCAGTTGTAGCAGCCTTCATATCTGCTACATCTTTTTGTAATGCCTCTACAGAATATTTTATCGGCAGGTAATCATCTTCTGCTAATGCCAAATTGAAATGGGTTTTAAGATTCGGTGTGTATTTTTCAAGAAGAGATACCATCCGCTGCAAAATCTCTTCCATTTCCTTGAAATGTGGAGATTCTGTTGCCATTAATCGGCCTTTACGCCGCATAA
>QKCR01000039.1 GCA_003245575.1 Alphaproteobacteria bacterium
CCATCGCACTTCTCTGCCAACGACCGGTGTATCATTTACCGGCAAGTTATCGTTCTGCGGTCCTTCGGCATTAAAAAAGGCAAAACCGCCAGTCGAAGTATTTACGATATCAACAACTTTTGAAAGCCGATATATATCGAAATTGTGCCATCCCAATAATGTCTGGTGCATTCCGAGTAATTGCACGGTAATGCGAGCTTTTGGATCTACTTCACGAATGGTTCTCTTTCCGTCCTCACAAATACCGATGACCAGATCCTGCATGAACTTGGCCCAGTCAACGGCGAGGCCGGGGAAATCGCGAGCGAGGGGATCGGTAAATTTCGATACAGCTTTAAAATCGGGGTAATCAGAATGATAGATAGCGTTCAATCCGGATATGTCGCCATATTTTTTCTCAAGCCAAACCGTGAACTGTTCACGGTTTTCCTTGCAGACATCGTTATACTTGGGTTCGTTGAAAAGCTCATAAGCCACGGCCCGGGCGCCTTCATATTTCATCTCTTCGGCGGCGTAACGCCACATTTTCAGGTATACTTCACGCCCTTGCTGAGTTCCCAACGAGAGGCCAAGAGCAAAAACAGAGCCGCTGCCTTTGCCCTTGAAATCGGAAAAGGCATTTGCGCCACCCAGCAGTTTCTGCACGGCCGGATCTTCCCGGTTACGACATATCCGGCTAAGTCCCATTCCCCAGCTATCAAGGTAAACCGGCATTTTAATATTACGATAATAGTTAAAGTAAACTTCACCAAGCCTCGGATCCCATAAATTTTTAAGCTTTGCATAATCGCCGCTTACGCATTCACTATACGCTTCCTGAATGGGGCGATCGGATTTATAGCCGGAATAATTTGGGAAAAGCGTACGCCCCCAAAACGGCCATAACGTGTGGCATACGGAATTGAATCCGATTTTTTCCGCATTGTCATAACTGAGAAGCTGACGGTAAATATAGTTCTGTTCCTGAGGCGTTTTAACAACAATCGGGTATAATCCGGACTGGCGGGCGAAGGTGTGTATCCCCTGTTGAGTACCAATCATAAAATAGGGCTTGCCTTGTGCATCAAGAAAATTCCCGTCCGGCGCTACGGAGAATTGCTGTTCTGGCGTCAGGGTCTCGGCGGAAAAGGCAACGGTGGAAAGCGCCATAATAATACAAAATTTTAAGCAAAACAGTTTCTTCATTTTCTCTCCTATAAACAGATGCCTACACCAAAGCCTCGGGGTTGCCAAACTTTTTCTGTGATTTTAACATATAACGCATGTTACGTAGTATTGATCCGATCACTGCGTTGCTTCTGCAACGCTGATCCGGCAATTTTCGGAATATCTTAAAACCCCAATCATGTATCTGCGCGAAAAAAAGTTGGAACTGGCGGCGGATTTGCTCAAAAGCAACAATTTATTCATCAAAGAAATCGCCGGCCGCTTAAACTACCCCTCCCCGCAATACTTTTCTACCGCGTTCAAGAAATATTTCGGCATCAGTCCGAAGTATTTCGAATAAAACATGGCGTTTTCTTCATTAACCTCAAACAGTTTATTTGAATTTCAAATCCCCCGGATTGCCTATATATGCACAAAATGTACTTCCGTCATTTCCCGCCCCATGTATGAATGTAAGGTAGTTCCATCCTTTATCCAACTGGATATCAATCTTTTCCGCATGCCCAATATCTTTTGGTCCTCCGTTTCTCTCACTGATTACTTTCCCATTTACCCCAAGGCTCCACCAATAATCGGCTACTGCACAAAAAGGCACGACTCTCTTGTCAGGACTCCATACACGCGCCTGCAAATTGCGAAAGCCCTTGCCGAATCCCAGCAACCCGGAAGAATTCGCCGTTACCTTTTCCCAACCATCCGTCTCACAATCCTCGGAAAGAATACTACTCTGCTTCAACATTTCCCATGGTCCCCATAATTCCGAATTTGGAATTTCCATGCAAAGAAATGCCTCCGCCGGGATTGGATCCACACAAGGAACGATGACCGGTGCGTCTGCCCGAAATGTTTCATTGTTCAATGACTTCAATTCAAGATCCAAGGTTGTTCCAGGCTCTACCGGGATCATCATTTCAGTAACCACCATCTTCTCTCCATCGCTCTGAAGCAGTGTCACTTTCCCGCATTCACAACCATTGACATAAACCGACAACTCCATGTCTGCGCTCAACGCTGCGCAACGGAACTGAAGCTTTATCCTTGCCGTCAGGTTATCATTTACAAGCCTGAAGTTTGTTGCCCTTCCTTCCTTGCGTTCCAGGCACCGGAAATGAAACACCCTGCTGTCCAGATCACCGTTCATTGTAACGCGCATGCCATGGTTCATCAAAAAACGTCCCGTATGATCATGAATCTTCGGTTCTTGTTGAGGAGTAATTCTTGGACGACCGTATTGTGTGATCGCATACCAGCATTCTTCCGCAAGACCGTGCAGACAAAATTCAGGCAGCGGTTCTTCGTAACACAACCCATGAGCAAACACAAACAGCAGCGCTTCGGAACGATCCGGCAGAACAAATTCAAACGCTGCGTATAATCTGGTCTCCCGGTAAGAGGCCAACCGGTAAAGATCGCCCAGATGCGCAATATGCCGGAGCTTCTTGTATTGGCCGATGTAATTCGCACATTCTTTCAGTTCATCTTCCGAAAGCTTGTCCAGCGGCAACCCTAGAGACAACCATCCCATCATTGCCATATGCGCCTGAAACTGGAGCGGAAATTCCCTGCCGTTGAAATATTTAGCGTAGCGTTTACTGATCTGGCAACCGCCTCCGGCCATTTTTGCCGGGTGCAAATAGGTAAACCCTTCCTGAATGCCGAGAATAGCCAGCGTATCCTGATTGTCGCTACGGTTGATCCTTGCAAAATAGCGGTTCATGGAAATATCAAGCCTGCCACTTCCTGAAGCGCAATTCTCAAAAACAACATCCGGAAACTCGGTGCGCAAGCGTTCGAACAACGCGCAATAATTTTTAACATACTGTGTGCGCCAGGAACGGCGGTCGGAGAAATGCGGGATGCCCAAATAGCGGTTGAAGTCTGTCTTGATGAAATCAATCGGATAGTTCCGCAACAAGTCGGCAATAGCGTTATAAATGTGTTCCGCTGCTTCCGGAAGAGCAAGATTAAGCAAGCTGTATTCCGCTTCATCAATCAGCCACTCCGGATGCTTTTCCGCAGTATCACTGCCACGGTTCACCCGTTCGACTTCAACCCATACGCCAAACTTCATTCCAAGCGAATGTGCAAGTTCACCCACTTTGGTAAAGCCATGGGGAAAACGCTCTTGATTGGGAATCCAGTCACCATAATATTTTTGCCAGCCTGCGTCAATGACGAACAATTCGATCCCCACTTCGGCAGCTTTGGGAATAAGCGAGAGAACATTCTCCTCCGTAACCTTATTGCCAAAAGTAGAATAGGTGTTAAAAAGCGCCGGCATGACGGTGCCGCGCAAATTTTCAGGAAATATGTGTTTTTCCTGGTAACGGTGCAGCCTGCGGCTGGCCTCGCCATATCCGCCATCAGTAAAACCGCCGATAAACTCTGGGGTGATAAAGGATTCCCCCGGATCCACTTCCTGCTCAAAGTCATAATTGTTCAATCCTCCGCAGACAGTGACATCCTGAAATTCGTCTTTTTCAATAATAAATTTCCAGTTGCCGCTCCACAGCAGCGTTCCATAATACACGTCGCCACTCTGTTCCCTGGCATGATCCTCCGCAATTGCGAAGAAAGGGGCCTGTTGGTGTCCGCTGATACCAGTCCGGCTTTCCAGAACTTTTTCCAATCTGGTCAACGGTTCACGTTCCACCAGATATTCCTGCCCCCACCCTCCCGGCAGATGCGTCAGAACATAATTGCGTGCGCGCGGCATACACCACTGTGCTGAAAAGGCGTTTTCCAGTCGTATCGGCTGGGCAGAACAATTGATGATTTCCGCATGCCGGAGAATCAGGTCAAGTTCCTCCTCCAACACATAGTGCAGATGCACCTTTATCTGATCACCTCTTCCCACCAATTTGAGAACAAAATGATTTTCAGTTAAAATATCATAGCTCGAAAAAGACAACGGAATATCTTCCAAATCCGGCTTGCCGCGAAGTTTCAGACACGGTTCGTAGATATATTCCGAGCAGCAAGAAGGAAATTCCATCCTGCCATAAAACTGACGATTCATATATCCCGGGTTAATGTTGGGGATGTAGGAAATTTCCGTGCTTTGGGGGAGATCTTCCGGACAGGTGATCCGTGCTCCCCAATGAACATTTACCGGAGCATCATGAAAGGATGAAATCGCTATCCCATATGACATATTCTTTGTGCTAAGCAGAAATACGTCCCCGTTTTTTGATATTTGAATACTTATTTTACTTCCCTCCAGGATGTTTTTTTTAGAAACTGGACATGGATGTCTCTATCCCAAAATACTATATTTATCATACAACAGATCAAACATACAACACGAAGCGGCACTCCGCAATACAATCGCTGGACAAATATATTTAGATCCCAGGCCATTTGACAGATTGGAGATGACAGGATATAGTATGAGGGACAACAATTTATATTGTGTAACCCATAACCCGGCGCAACATTACCCGGCAAAGAGGAAATGGTGTCTTTATGGAAAGCTTCAATTTGTTCATAGGGGACAGGAAACGTGCGCTATCGCTCTCTCCACAGGTTCAAAGGGTTTGGTTTCTAAAGGATTGCAATTTTTCCAACAAGTTTCACCTGTCCGACATGTTTCAAATCGCCTTGCGTATTTCTTCTTCCGGCCGTATGCGGGACAGTATCGATGGGGAAATAGTGGAAATGGGATTTCCAAATTTTCTCATCAAATGGCCGGGAAAAACATATGGGACTGTAAGTGATCTTCCTTTTGAAAGCTTTCTTGTTACCTATCCTCCTGAAGCGGCCGATTTTTTCCGGAAAGCCGGTTTTAATGGCAAACGCAGTAATTATGAATTTCACAATGCATCCGATCTGTCGTTCCACCTTCAAAGAATCTCATCCGCAGTTTCGAAAATTGATTCAATAGCTGCTATCTCAAGAATTGACTTGTATTGCCTTGAATTTGCACAGGAACTGATGATACTCGCCGATGAATACGAGAATTCACATAAAGAGTCCGAACAGAGCATAAGTGCAGCAGCAGACTATATCCACCTTCATTATCTTGAAGATATCGACTTTAATGATTTAGCCGAAAAATTTGGTTTCTCGAGAAGATCGTTCACGCGGTACTGGAAAACGATCAGCCACCTGCCTGTAGCGGAATATCTGAAAAAGCTGCGCCTGGATTATGCGAAGGACAAACTGATAAGCACAAACTGGTCGATGGAAAAAATCGCATATGCGATTCAATATGGATCTTCTGCGTATTTTTGCGACATGTTCAAACGTGTCACGGGGATTTCCCCTCATCAATACCGTCTCAAAATGACAACAGACATGAAAAACAGCCGGGTGCAGATGTCTCCAAAAGTAGGTCGGCATCAGGTGGAGTAAACTTGGTATATACCGTTATGTCGTCGAGCAGACCTTTAGGATTTTACATCGTTTCAGGTGGTTCTGTCGTTCAGTGTAAAATTGGGGTTCAAGCTGCGGCTTGAGCCCTGTTTTCTTGGATATAACTATCTGTAAACAGCACCAGCGGTGCTTCCGTCATTCACTGTTGCGCTCTTGCCCTTAACACCTTGCCATGCTAGCATGTTGCATCCATATTCGCAAGTTGGAAGGCTGGATGTATGGCAACGATCAATAGCCGTCAGGTGTGCCCGAACCAGGAATGTTCACACCATAAAACTGGTGATCGGGGCAATATCCACACTCACGGATGGTACAAAACTAAACATGGTCGACGGAGACGCTACGTCTGCAAGGCTTGTGGTGTAACGTTCGCATCCACCAAGGGGGCCGTCTACAATCGCCCCATTCTGATTTTATGCAATTGTTTTCAGGCATCGTCATATCCTAAATTAAGCCCATTGGTCGTGCTCTTTTCGAATACATGTTATGGTGGTTCATCGAACAGAACAATCCCACTATCGAAAGGAATTTACGATTACGGTTCAATCGACACACTATGAGCACAAATAGTATCTGCAATAAAATATTTGTCAAACGTATACATTTTACGGCAACATGTTCAGATACCGTAGTAACATTACCCATGCAGAAGATCATACTGTTGCGACATGTAGCATGTTGCTAGATAACGAGATGCATAATTGATATTATCTTGTGTTCGTCCGGTGGTTCGACAAAAAAATTCCGCTTCCGGTTTCCTCGGCACTCTCCCCAAAAGTCCTCTCCTCGAAACAAAAATGAATGGGGGAGCAGAATAGATTTCTATAACCCGTTATGTGAAAAGGACTCTCTAGCGCAGGACGGACTTGGCGGCAGTCCTGCGGTTTTTGGAGAAACGGAGAGGAAAACGGGGTTTTGGAGACGCGTCGCAAGAGGTCAGTCCTGTACTGCCAGTCCTCCGGTTTATAACAACGCAAGCGCGCGCCATCCGCAAAACCTCTAGACGTCAAGAGATATACGAATAGGAAAAGAAAAACCCCTCGACCGCAATCGAGGGGTAATTTCCCTGTAGAGATTTTCCTCTACGTAATTTTTGGTGGAGGCGGGGGGAATCGAATGGAATCCCAGCCATTCAACAATCCTCAACAAACGGACAACAAACCCACTACAAAAGGCGACATAAACGCTATATTCGCAAACAGTTACAAGTTGGCAAAAAGCGCC
>QKCR01000092.1 GCA_003245575.1 Alphaproteobacteria bacterium
GCTCTGACATAGGTGCCTTTTCCGCAAACGCAGCGGAAAGTTGCCGTGTCTGTTGTGGCTTCAATGATGGTTAATTCATAGATTTCAATCGGGCGGGCTTTAAGCTCAGGGATTTCGCCTGCGCGCGCCAGATCGTAAGACCTTTGACCGTCCACCTTAATAGCGGAATAAATAGGAGGAATTTGGTCGATTGTGCCGATAAAGTCAGGCAAAACGGCTTTGATTTGGTCTTCGCTCGGGCGGAGGTCGGATGTTGCGACGACTTCGCCTTCCGCATCGTCAGTTGTTCTCTGTTCTCCCCAAGTGGCGGTGAAGAGGTATGTCTTATCATCATCCATCATAAAGGGGACAAGCTTTGTGCCTTCGCCCAGAGCAATCGGCAAAATGCCTGAAGCCAAGGGGTCGAGTGTCCCTGCGTGACCTATTTTCGGGTAATTCAGGGCACGTTTAACAATAGATACGGCATCATTGGATGTGACGCCGACGGGTTTATGGAGGTTAATCCATCCTGAGATGTTGTTTTTAGGTTTTCTGGGCATTTCATACTTTTTTGGTTTCCGGGTAGTTCATACTTGGCGAGGCTTGACTTGTCATTATAAAATTCATTGACATAATGCTAAGCTTTGTGATTATCTCCATCTCATGAATAAATATGTCAAAAAAGCCATTCGCCATACAGCTTGCCTTGGTGCGCGCGCTCTGAATATTGCTTTCGAGAGGGCCGTGACTGTTCGAGGCGACACTTATATGACTCCACGAAATATGAATCCCGTTGATTATATATCTCTTGTTTTGGGACGTTATGAACGAGCTGAACTTGGAATGTTGCAAAGACATTTCAAAAGTGCAGTCAATATTATCGAAGTTGGAGCGAATATTGGCGTGCTGACCCGTGCGGCGTTTGAAACAAAATTAGAGCGCAATGGGCGCCTGATTTGCTTGGAGCCGAATCCGGATTCGAAGCCATCCTTGTTAGGTAATGTTTTGCTGAATAGAAGAAACGGTCCTCAAAATTACAGTTTCGAGTTTCTTCAATATGCTTTGTGCGCTCCTTCACGAGAGGGAGAAGCTATTTTTATTCAAAGGAACAATCTCTCGTCCGGACTGGTCGGGCAGGTTGAAAAAAATTCTAGTGATACGTCTCATATTCCTGTCACAACTATTTCTCTTAGTTCTTTATTGGAACAAAAAAATGTTACAGGGCGTTATTCGCTGATATGTGACGCGGAAGGCGCAGAAATTCCGATGATGTACGAGGATGGAGATGCACTTCAAAATTGTGATCAAATTCTGATTGAATTGCACCATCCTGATTTAACAGGTCAGTCTGTTACGCCGCATGACATGCTGGGGCGTTTGAAAGAGTTGGGGTTCCATCTAAAAGATCAAGATACGAATACGTATTATCTTAACCGCGACCCTGTCTGATAGGCGTCATTTTTATTCGTTGTCTGCGTCGTCGTTATCTGCTGGTTTTGGCAGGCTATGGAGCAGGGCGTCTATTTTGGCAGCACTGTCATAAAGTGTATCCTCTACAAATTTCAGGCGTGGTGTGAATTTCATGCGCACCTGACGACCAATCTCTTTTTGAAAGATGTCTGCATTTGTATTAAGCGAAGCCAATGCCGCTTCGGTGTCTTGTCCGCCGATCATGGTGGCGTAGGCTGTCGCGTGTTTCATATCAGGTGAAACACGCACTTCTGAAATCGAAACTAATCCAGCGTTCGAGATTAGAAATTCATCATGGAAATGTCCACGGGCCAGCGTGTCCGTAATCACGTGGCGAAGTTGTTCGCCAACGCGGAGTTGGCGTTGTGTCGGGCCCGTAGATGGTGTTTGGTTATGCTTCATTGTAGTTTCTATTCAATCGTTCTGGTTTCTTCTTTTACTTCGAAGCATTCGATAATATCGCCTTCGCGGATATCATCGTAGTTCTCAAATGCCATACCACATTCCATGCCTTCGCGCACTTCTTTGACTTCGTCTTTGAAGCGTTTGAGGGTTTTGAGCATGCCTTCGTGAATAACCACGTCGTCACGCAGCAAGCGAACTTTGGAACCACGTTTGACCATACCGGTTTGAACCATACATCCACCGATCTTTCCGACTTTGGTGATGTTGAAGACCTGACGGACTTCTGCTTGGCCCAGATATTCTTCGCGGACGAGAGGCGAGAGCATTCCGCCCAGAACCGCTTTCACATCATCAATGATGTTATAGATGATGTTGTAATAGCGGATTTCGACTTTATCGCGTTTTGCCAATTCACGAGCCTGAGCGTTGGCGCGGACGTTAAAGCCCACCACAAACGCGTTGGACGCTTTTGCCAAAGTAATGTCAGATTCTGAAATCGGGCCGACACCAGAGAAGAGGATTTTGACTCCGACTTCCGAGTTGTCTTCGGTGATTTTTGCCAAAGATCCTGCAATCGCTTCGACAGAACCGTGAACGTCCGCTTTGAGGATGATCGGCAGTTCTTTTCTGTTGTCCTTGCTTTGGGCAAGCAGTTGTTCGAAGGATGTGCCTGTGATGATTGCTGCTTCTTTTTCTTTCTTCTTGCGCATACGATAGTCAACGACCTCGCGTGCCTTGGCTTCTGTATCGACCACGATGAATTGGTCTCCTGATTCAGGAGTGCCCGAGAGACCCAAGACTTCGACAGGACGCCCAGGTTCTGCTTTGGCAAGGTTTTGACCTTTATCATCCAACAACGCACGAACACGACCCCATTCAGAACCAACAACGAAGATGTCTCCGATGCTCAATGTTCCTTTTTGGATCAGAACAGTTGCAACCGATCCGCGACCGCGTTCCATTTTAGCTTCAACAACTGCACCTTGTGCTTCACGGTCAGGGTTGGCTTTCAAGTCCAGAATTTCAGCCTGCAAAAGAATGGCTTCTTCGAGCTTGTCGAGGTTCATTTTCTTTTTGGCCGATACTTCTACACACAAGACGTCTCCGCCCATGTCTTCGACTTGAACGTCGTGCATCAACAAGTCCTGTTTAACCTTCATCGGGTTTGCGTCAGGAAGGTCGACTTTATTTACGGCAACAATCATCGGTACACCGGCAGCTTTCGCGTGGGAGATTGCTTCGATTGTTTGCGGCATGATTGAGTCATTGGCTGCAACGACCAAAACAACGATGTCTGTGACGTTTGCACCACGTGCACGCATTTCGGTAAAGGCTGCGTGACCAGGGGTGTCAAGGAATGTGATTTTTTCGCCACTTTCCATGGTGATCTGGTATGCGCCGATGTGCTGGGTAATTCCACCTGCTTCTCCAGCCACAACGTCGGTTGATCTGAGCGCGTCGAGCAGGGAGGTTTTCCCGTGGTCAACGTGACCCATAATGGTCACTACCGGAGGACGCGGCAGAAGAGCTTCGTCGGAATCTTCGATCCCTTCGATTCCGATTTCAACGTCGGCATCTGTAACACGTTTAATTTTGTGTCCAAATTCCATGATGATAAGTTCAGCGGTATCGGCATCAATCGTTTGGTTGATGGTTGCCATTACACCCATTTTCATCAAGGACTTGATAACGTCTCCGCCACGTTCTGCCATACGGTTTGCGAGTTCTTGAACGGTAATGGTTTCCGGGACGATAACTTCACGGGATTGTTTCGGTTGATCTTGTTTCGGGCCAGCCATTGCTTTTGCTTTTTGGCGTGCACGACGAACGGAAGCTAAAGAACGTCCGCTTTCATCACGAGCATATTGTTCGTTGATAACCTGGTTAACCGTGAGGCGACCCATACGTCCGCTTGTGCTACGGTCGGCCGTCGCGTTGTCATCACCACCTGAACGGGTGTTCTTAGAGGCGCGTTTCATGCGGTCGCGATAGCTGCTGTTGTCATCATCTTCGCGCGGTGCGGCTGCCCCCGGTGTTGGTCGCCCAAAGTTTTGAGGTGCGGCTGCACGGCTTTCGGCAAAAGCTTTTTCTTGAGCTTTTCTTTGCTTGTCAGCTTCTTCAGCTTTTTTGCGGTCTTCTTCTTTGATGCGTTCCAGTTCTTCCAGTTCGCGGCGACGCAAGTCTTCGGCATCAATTTTCTTAGGACGTTTGCCGGTTTTTTCTGCTTCCTGGCGCAGTTTTTCTTCTTCTGCTTCTAAAGCGCGACGTTTTGCTTCTTCTTCGCGGCGACGCTCATCGTCTTCTTTTGCTTTTTGCAAAGCGCGAAGGCGTGCTTCTTTTTCATCATTGGTCAGTGTGGTGTCCTGATTTTCTTCTTCGGACTTCACATTTTCTGATGCGGCGGCTGCCCCACGCTTTTTACGAACCTCAATGGTCACGCCACGGCTTTGGCCTCGGGCAAGAGTTTGTGTGATGTGCTGCTGCCCCGGGGCTCCGCCTTTCAGGCTGAGAGTTCCTTTGCTTCCGCCGAGGGAGAGTGTTTTCTTTTCTTTTTCGGTCATAGTCCTATTTTTCCGATCTTACGTAGTTTAATTTTGTTATCAGCTCCAGAAAGTTCCGGGCCATTGCTCCGTTTGCCAGAGCCATATGATTGGTATTTTCTTCCCCGATGGCGGTCGAAATCTCCGCACAGGTCCAGCAATCAATAACGGGAATATTTTGGTGTATTGCCAGCCGTTCCAGCTTTTCCCGTCCATTTTCGCTCGAATCACTGGCAACAACATACACGCCTGCATTATGAGAACGCAAGGCTTCGTCTGTTCTGGAGAAGCCAAAAGTCAATTCTCCGGCCCGTTTGCTCATGCTCAGGGTCTGGATAGCCAGCTTTTTTAAGCCTGTTTCGATGGTTTCCAGCAGATTTTCAGGTATTTCTACAGCCTGACGGGCGTGAGATGTGAAGCAATTCCGCCAAATGGCTTTTTTCAGGATAGACCTTTCGGCCGAGACCCAAAGGAATGTTCCGGGCAATTTGCCTGTCAGGTCTGCCACTACTTTGTAATCCGGAGAGATGACAAAGCGGATCATTTCATTTTGCGGCAGCGTTTGTCCGGTAATGGCGCAAGTTGCTGTTTTGGTTAGAGTCATGGCCTTTCTTTCCGCGTAGGGGGCTAAAGGTGCTGATTGTGACATAACCGCATGATGATGCGAATGGGGCTCAAGCACCGGAAAAAGGGCCGTGGACGAAGTCGGTATAACGTCAGGGGCAGAAGAGTGCGATGGTGTTTTTTGTCGAGAAGGCGGCTGAAATGCGTTCAGATTGAACAGCATCATTGACGCGGGGGACATTGCCCCCACGACAGGATGATAAAACAATTCAGGCTCTTTTCTTGCCATGCGCTCTTATGCGTCCTTTCCATTTCTATGCGTCGGCGTCAGGTGACGCTGCATTGTCGTCCGCGAACCAGTGTTCACGTGCTTTCATGATGAGGTCATTCGCAGCAGATTCAGTGATGTCTTTTTCACCCAAAATCTCTACCAATTCATCACCAGCCAGATCCGCCAGATCATCAAGTGTTTTGACGTTGTTTTCGCCTAGTTTGATGATTTGGTCGATGGTCAAGCCTTCAAAGGAGACGAGGTCATCTGCCAGACCCAATTCGGACTGACGGTTTTTGAGCTCTTCTGCTTTTGCAGCCAACCAGTTTTCTGCACGGTTTTTAAGTTCTTCCGCGATTTCTTCGTTGAAGCCTTCGATTGAAGAGAGTTCTTCAATTGGAGTTTCAGAGATTTCTTCAACTTTGATAAAGCCTTCTGCAATCAACAGACGCGCAATAACATCATCCACATCAAGTGCTTCGATAAACAGAGCGGAACGTGAGTTGTATTCTTCCTGACGGCGTTTGGTTTCTTCTTCTTCTGTCAGAATATCAATGTACCAACCTGTTAGAATGGAAGCCAAGCGGACGTTTTGTCCACGGCGACCGATTGCCAGAGAGAGTTGTTCATCAGGAACAACAACATCCAAACGGCGTTTTTCTTCATCCATAACAACTTTTGTAACTTCGGCAGGAGCCAAAGCGTTCACGATGAATGTCGCGATGTTTGGAGACCAAGGGATAATGTCGATTTTCTCACCACCCAGTTCCGTTACAACTGCCTGAACACGGCTACCGCGCATACCAACGCAAGCACCTACAGGGTCCATGCCATTGTCATGAGAATAAACAGCAATTTTTGCGCGGCTGCCCGGGTCACGCGCCACGGATTTGATTTCGATCACGCCGTCATAAATTTCAGGGACTTCTTGAGCAAACAATTGAGCCAAGAATTCGCCACGTGTACGGGAGAGAAAAATTTGAGGACCGCGAACTTCACGACGCACATCATAGATATAGGCGCGGATACGTTCGCCGACTTTGAGATGTTCACGAGGGATTGTATCATCACGACGCAGAACTGCTTCAGCACGGCCGAGGTCGATCGTAGCGTTACCGTATTCAACACGTTTGATAACACCGTTGACGATTTCACCCATACGATCTTTGAAGTCATCGAATTGTTGTTCGCGTTCTGCTTCGCGGATGTTTTGCATGATAACCTGTTTTGCTGTTTGAGCGGCAACGCGGCCATAGTCAAAAGCCGGCAGAGTATCAATCAGGATGTCGCCGACTTGCGCATCGGATTTTTCACGACGAGCTTGTTCGACCGTGATTTGAGCGGCTTCATTTTCAATCAGCTCTTCTTCTGTGACGGTTCTGTATCTCTTCAGTTGGGTTTCACCGGTTTTGCGGTCGATGTGACAGCGAATGTCATGCTCGTGACCATACTTAGAACGACCGGCTTTTTGAATAGCCTGTTCAATCGCAGTGATAATGATTTCGCGGTCCATGTTCTTTTCACGGGCTACGGCATCAGCAACCTGAAGAATTTCGATACGACTCATTTTTTTCTAGCTCCTTAGTTAAAAATTCTATTCCGATTCAGTTTCAGATTCAGTTTGTTGTTCTTTACGCTTCTTTGCGGTGGCTTTAATCAGTTCATCTGTTAAAACCAGCTTGGCTTTATTGATGTCACCGAGTTCTATCTGCACGTCGCCTTGGTCTTCGGTGTTCAATGTAATTAGTTCATTTTCGACAGCGGCAATTCTTCCGCGGAATTTTTTCTGCCCTGATTCTGCGGGTGTCAGTTTTTCAACTGTTGCCTCAAATCCGATATTGGCTAAAAAGTCGCGTTCTCGAACCAAAGGGCGGTCAATTCCAGGAGAGCTGACTTCTAACTGGTATGCACCGGGGAAGGGGTCTTCCACATCCAGTATTGCTGATACGGCACGCGAGATTTTAGTGCAGCCTTCCAAATCCAAAGTCTGGGTCTCAGGATCTTCTGCAAGGATCTGTAGTGTTTGTAGTTTTTGGCTTCCTAAAATTCTTAAAGCGACAAGTTCATAGCCCAGTTCGCCCAGAACCGGCTCTAAAAACTTCGATATTTTCTTTTCCTGTATTGTACTCATTTTACTTTCGGGTAACAAAAAAGGCGGGCCTCTTTTTGAGCCCACCCTGTTATAAATTCAGGTTGTTGCCGTATATCTATACTTTTGGGGCTGTTGACGCAAGTTTTTTTTGTTTTAAATGTATGGTTAAGGCGTCACTCTCTAAATACAGACAAATTAAAAGGTTTGCAGTTATGAAAATTGATTTTTTTATATCTTCTGCTTTTTTCGTAACCTAAAATTTAAATCTATCTAGAATTAAATAAGTTTTTTCAAATTTATACCTAAGATTTGTTGTTAAGTTTTGGTTTCTCATGCATTTAGAGGGGTATTTGATTCCTTAGAAAAACAAAAAACAGATAAAACAGATAAAAACACAAAAAGAACTGAGTCTAAATATGAAGGAAGAATTGCTAAAAAAACCAAGAAACCCGCGCCGCAGTTCAGTGGAAGGCGAGCTTCCCAATCCTGTGGACGTCTTTGTAGGACAAAAACTACGCTCGAGACGCAACTTGATTGGAATAACGCAAGAAAGTCTTGCAGAAGCGGCAGGAATTACGTTTCAGCAGGTTCAGAAATACGAAAAAGGACGTAACAGATTGAGCGCTAGCCGTTTGTTCCAATTTTCACGTGTTCTGGATGTTCCTGTTTCGTATTTTTTTGAAGGTTTTGCAGCTTCAGATAGCCAGATCGGTATTCAAGGTGGATTTGCCGATAATGATCAGGATGCCTTTGTTGGTGAAGTCGACGAGCATGAGGATATTCTTCACAGAAAAGAAACTGTCGAATTGATTAGAACATATTACGGCATCAATGATGAGAAGCTCCGTCGTGATTTTCTCAAGATGCTCAAACAGATGGCCAAGAATTTTAAAGGCGGAGAATAAAGCTTTCGAGCAAAATCATCCGCTTCCATTGCATTAGCCCCGATATGGGGCTTTTGTTTTTTTACATCTCAGAGTAATCTGGGCATAGCATTCTTGTTCGAGTGCCTTATCTCTTAAATAATACTTCTTTCAGTTTTTCAATTTTTTCCGAGGTGACCTATGGCGGGTACATTGTTGCAAGATTACATATTTACAAGTGAGTCTGTCTCTGAGGGCCATCCGGATAAGGTTTGTGATTGTATCTCTGATACGATTGTTGATGCTTTTCTATCCCTTGATCCATACTCCAGAACGGCTGTAGAGACTGTTGCGACCACCGATTTTGTCGGCGTGATTGGAGAAACGAGATGCTCTGGCGATCTTGATAAAAGTGATGTCGAGCAGTTGGTTCGCGATGCAATTAAAAAAATAGGGTACGATCAGGAAGGATTTAGTTGGCGCAATGTACAAATTGATTGCCGTCTTCATGCCCAGTCCGATGATATTGCTGTCGGTGTCGATGCTGCCGGAGATAAGGATGAAGGGGCAGGGGATCAGGGGATCATGTTTGGCTATGCATGCCGTGAGACGCCTGTCTTGATGCCTGCTCCTATTTATTATGCGCATAATATTTTACGTGTTCTGGCCGAAGAGCGTCATAAAGGTGTTTTGTCGATGCTCGAACCTGATGCAAAATCCCAAGTGACTCTTGAATATAAAAACGGGAAGCCGATAGGTGCAAAGTCGATTGTTCTTTCGACACAACATGCAGATGGTTTGTCACAAGCGGATGTCCGCGAAATTGTGCGTCCTTATATCGAAAAAGTGTTACCCGAAGGATGGATGTGCGCGGATGACGAGTTGTATGTCAACCCGACTGGGCGTTTTGTTATAGGTGGTCCGGTTGGTGATGCGGGTCTTACAGGGCGCAAAATCATCGTTGATACTTATGGCGGTGCAGCCCCTCATGGAGGCGGCGCATTTTCAGGTAAGGACCCGACAAAAGTAGACCGTTCAGCGGCCTATGCTTCCAGATATGTTGCTAAAAATATTGTGGCGGCCGGATATGCAGAGAAATGTCTAATCCAGCTATCCTATGCAATCGGAATCTCTAAACCGATTTCTATCTATGTCGATACATTCGGGACAGGATCGGTGCCTGAATCAGAACTTGTCAAAGCTGTCGCAAAAGTGATAGATCTCTCTCCCCGAGGTATTCGCACACATTTGAAGTTGAATCGACCTATTTATGCACGGACTGCGGCATATGGTCACTTTGGCCGTGATGTGGAGGAAGATGGTGGGTTCTCTTGGGAGAAGTTAGACCTTGTTGATGCATTGAGGAAAGAACTTGGCTGATAGCGCAGATCAAATCAAAGTAAAACGCGTTTACGGGCGGCGGATGGGCCGCCCGATGCATAAGGCGCGTCTGGATGTTCTGGATACAATTTTGCCTGTTCGTCAAATTGATTCAGCAATTCTGACTGAAAAATCTGATTTAAAAGTCTCAGAAATTTTCGGAAGAGATGTCGGGAAAGTTCATTTCGAAATCGGGTTCGGAAGTGGTGAACATCTGCACTATATTATGAGCCAGCATCCGGATGACGTGTTTATCGGAGCAGAGCCGTATATCAACGGTATGACGACATTTCTGAAAGGATTTTCCGATCCTGTTCCTGATAATTTCAGAGTTCATGCCGATGATGCTTTAATGGTCTTGAATTCACTGGAAAAGGCTTCTGTCGATTTCCTTTATATCCTAAATCCTGATCCTTGGCCTAAGTCCCGTCATCACAAACGCCGTATTGTGAATGAATCCAATTTGGATGTGTATGCGCGCGTTTTGAAGGATGGTGGAGTTATGCTTCAGACAACAGATGTTGACGAGTTGGCTGATTGGATGTTGATGCAGACATTAAAATGTAAGGATTTTGAGTGGACTGCCGAAACATTTGATGATTGCAAAACGGCACCTAATGGTTGGATGGCAACAAGATATGAAAACAAAGGCAAGGATGCAGGTCGTACCCAGACCTATCTTTCTTATCGCCGTATTCCGCGTACAAGAGCTTCATAGTTCCAGATTTCTCTTTTCTCGAGAGTTTCTCCTGTTACTATAGCTGAGACTAATATATCGGGGAGTTTATGATGTCGTTTTCCAAAAAGTCTGTGTTCTTTCTTTTCTCCTGCGTTTCTGTTTTTCCATTTGATGTTTATGCCCAAGATGCACAGCCGAATTTTTCGGCAGGTTTGGTCATGGAATGGCAGAATGAATACCGTGCACATTCGGATGATCCGACAATTGATGAGACGAATAACTCTTTTCTTCGCGCCGAGTTTGCTCCGACTTTAATGTTGAGCGATACATTCTTTATTGATGGCGGAATTGTCTTTGAGCCGTTCGAGCAAGCAGCAGAAGTTAATGCATTTGATGATATTTGGTTTGATCGTGAAGGTATTTTTGTTGAAGAGCTGAAGTTAAATTACGAAGACGGTCCTGTTGCTGTATGGGCCGGTAAATTTAATCCTGCATTCGGATGGGGTGCAGAGGCAGGGCGTGGTATTTGGGGCGAAGATTTTGCCGAGGATTATGAGATTACAGAAAAGTTGGGGGCGGGGGCTGCGTATAGTTTTAACGCGGGGCAGGCCGGAGACCATACACTTTCCGTTAACACGTTTATGGCTGATCGTTCTTTCCTGAGTGGAGGGCTGATAACGGCACGTGATCGTGTCACTTTGGGTGACGGTGGTGCATCGAATACGCATGTCCCAAAATCTTATAGCATTGCGTTGTCAGGTGAAAATATTCAAGGGATCGAGAATTTGGTTTATCAAATCGGATACAGATCTTTGGCTGAACAATCCAAAGGGCGGGATGCCACGACAGACCGCGAATATGGATGGGAGGCAACCTTATCTTACAAATATCCAATTTCGTCGGCGCTGTATTTTGATTTGTTCGGGGAATATGCGGCCTTGAGGAATTTCGAGGGTCTTAAAAATTCTGATCGTGATTATTATAGTTTAAGTGCCAAAGCCAATATTAACACGAACTGGAATGTGACCGCAGCCTATACATTGCGGGATATTCGAGATGACGGGGCTGGTCGTGATTATAATGATTATCTGTTCCAGCTTTCCGGCGGGTATGATTTCGAAAACGGGTTCACTGCGGAGCTTGGGTGGAGAGATAGTCAGGAAGACGGAGTCGATACCGGTATCTTGGGCGGTTTGGTTAGGTATTCTTTTGATTTTTAAGGATATTTTCGTCTTGTAATCATTTATTAATATCCTGCATGTATCCTTGGTTTGTAATCAGAAGACAGACTCGGGAGAGCAGATATGGGCGGACGAGCTTTTATTATCGGTAAAGATAGAGATGGGGCACTTAATATGAATGTCGTCCCGCGCGAGCTTTACGATACAAAAATGTCCATTACCAGTGCAGCTTCTGCTCCTGCCGAGCCGCGTCAAGATTTCGGTTTAAATATTTCAGGTCCGGCTGCTCCACAGCCGTAGAGAATAAAAATTTCCTTTAGTGTTGAAGATGACGCGCCGCATATAGTTTATGCGGCGTGTTTTATGTTATTCTATAAGCACTCATCAGAACGGGGGAAATCATGCGTATTGGCGTACCGAAAGAAATCAAGAAGCAAGAACATCGGGTAGGGTTGATTCCTGCATCTGTACGGGAGTTTGTTTTGCACGGGCATGAGGTTGCTGTAGAGAGCAGTGCGGGCGTGGCTATCGGATTTGATGATGCAGCGTATATCAAGGCGGGAGCAACGATTCTTGCAACGGCAGAGGCGGTCTTTGAATGGGCCGACATGATTATCAAGGTTAAAGAGCCTCAACCACAAGAATGCGCGATGCTCCGTGAAGAGCAGATTCTGTTTACCTATCTGCATTTGGCTGCAGATCGTGCACAGGCTGAAGGCTTGATCGATTCCAAATGTGTGGCGATTGCTTATGAAACAGTTACTGGGAAAGACGGGCGTGGCTTACCGCTTCTTGCGCCAATGAGTGAGGTTGCCGGACGTTTGTCTGTACAGGAAGGTGCGCATTATCTGATGAAGCATCTGGGTGGTGAAGGAAAATTGATTGGTGGTGTTGCCGGCGTTCCATCAGCCAATGTTTTGATCTTGGGCGGCGGTGTTGCAGGGTTTAACGCTGCGCGTATGGCTGTCGGTATGGAGGCCCGCGTGACGATTCTTGAACGCTCTCCGGATCGGTTACGTCAGTTGGATGATTATTTTGCCGGACGATGTGATGTTTTGTATTCAACCAGTGAGGCCGTTGAGACTTTGATCAGGGATGCTGATTTGGTAATCGGGTCAGTGCTTATTCCCGGAGAATCGGCCCCTAAACTGGTGACGCGCGAGATGCTTCCTTTGATGAAGCGCGGCTCTGTTATGGTTGATATTGCGATTGATCAGGGAGGATGTTTCGAGACATCTCATCCGACGACTCATGCTGATCCTGTTTATATTGAAGAAGGTGTCACACATTATTGTGTGGCGAACATGCCGGGGGCCGTACCGTTGACCTCTACGATGGCCCTTAATCATGCTGTGCTGCCTTATGCCTTGAAAATTGCTGATATGGGGTGGGTGGATGCTCTCGAATCGGATGCCGGATTTATGCGCGGATTAAATATTTGCCGCGGGCAAGTCACCCATCAAGGGGTCGCCCAATCGCTTCATTTGCCTTATGTTTCTATGGCTTTTGGAAATGAGCCTGTCGTTTTGCAGGTGAAAAACCAATAAAGTTTTTACTGCAACAGCTTGTTTTCTTTGGATTTTGGAAAAAATTTCATTTTTCAAATATATCCAGTTGACAATATATGGGTAAACGATTATTAACATCCCACCTTAACAACACCCAAGCGCGGGCGTAGTTCAGTCGGTTAGAATGCCTGCCTGTCACGCAGGAGGTCGCGGGTTCGAGTCCCGTCGCTCGCGCCACTTTTCCCAAAATCAGAATTGAGAGTAAAGTGGTGCTTGTTTGCTGTTGTTATGTGTTTCCCGCTTTTTTCCCTAACAAATCTGTTTAATTCCGTATTGTCTAAAAATATTGGGTCTTTCAGCCCACAGCCCCTTGAAGCAAAAGGCGTTTTATGGTCTGTTGGGGCGTTAACACTGACCGGATTCTGGTGACATGGCCTCTACAGATTTTCTTTTGAACTATTTGCCTATTTTGGTTTTTCTTGGGATTGCACTTGTCGTGGCGAGTGCCATGACTGTATTGCCGTTTGTTATCGGGAAGCAAAAGCCTGATGCCGATAAACTCTCCGCTTATGAATGCGGATTTGATGCATTTGATGATGCGCGTCACAAGTTTGATGTGCGCTTCTATCTGGTTGCAATTCTTTTTATTATTTTTGATCTGGAAGTTGCGTTCTTGTTTCCGTGGGCTGTATCGCTCGGTGCTATCGGAATGTTCGGCTTCTGGTCGATGGTTGTTTTTCTGGCTGTGCTGACTGTCGGCCTTGTCTATGAATGGAATAAAGGTGCTCTCGATTGGGAGTAGGAGTTTAATTTATGTCTCACCGTGAAATTTTTCAGGCCCCTAAGGCGCCATTGGTTACAGATGTTCCTATGATTCCTGCCGAAAAGCAGGATGAAGCTGTTGCTCGTTTGGCTCAGGAAGTTTCTGATAAAGGCTTTGTTCTGACTCAGACCGATAAGATCTTTGATTGGGCGCGTCAGGGATCAATGTGGCCTATGACATTTGGTTTGGCATGCTGTGCTGTGGAGATGATCCACTCCTACATGTCGCGATATGACCTTGACCGTTTCGGCATTATTCCACGCCCAAGTCCACGCCAGTCTGATGTGATGATTGTGGCAGGAACGCTGACCAATAAAATGGCACCTGCTTTGCGTCGTGTGTATGACCAGATGGCTGAGCCGCGTTGGGTGATTTCTATGGGGTCTTGTGCAAACGGCGGTGGGTATTACCACTATAGTTATTCTGTTGTGCGCGGATGCGACAAGATCGTGCCGGTTGATATTTATGTTCCGGGATGTCCTCCGACGGCCGAGGCTCTGGTTTATGGGCTGTTGCAGCTCCAGAAGAAAATTCGTCGTGAAGATACACGTATTGCTAGATAGTCAGGTAAATGAGCATGACCGAAGATCCTAATTTGTTGAATGATGAGATGGAACCCGAGCCACACCATTTGGTTGAGGCCGGGCAGGCGTTACAGGATAAATTCTCGGAAGTCATCACATCGTTTGATGTGATTTGTGAAGAGCTGATCTTGAATGTTGCGCGCCAAGGTTTGCTGGCTGTTTTGGCCTATCTTAGGGATGATGAAGGCTGCCGTTTTGCGCAGTTAATTGATATTTGCGGCGTTGACTATCCTGATCGTGACGAGCGTTTCGAGGTCGTTTATCAACTTTTGTCCCTTAAATATAACGCGCGCGTGCGGGTTAAAGTTTCTACTGACGAAAACACACCAGTTTCTAGCGTGTCCGCATTGTTTAGCTCTGCGCCTTGGTTTGAGCGCGAAGTTTGGGATATGTACGGCATTATGTTTGATGGGCTGGTGGATCACCGCCGTATTCTGACGGACTATGGTTTTGACGGGCATCCTTTGCGTAAAGACTTTCCTCTGACAGGGAATGTCGAAGTTCGTTACGACGAAGAGCAGAAACGTGTTGTCTATGGACCTGTGTCTTTGCCACAGGATTTCCGTGTGTTTGATAATATGAGTCCATGGGAAGCGATGACAGATGTTCAGCTTCCTGGAGACGAGAAGGCGGGTGAGAATCCGCATATGCCGAAAGTCGGCTGGAACCCTTCAAGTAAAGCCGTAGAATAAGAGATCGGGATTTGAAATGAGCGAAGCTGTTGCACAAAAAGCAGATATTCAGGCGGACGTATCAGAAGAAGTCCATATCAAGCCTTATACAATGAATTTCGGGCCGCAGCACCCTGCCGCGCACGGTGTTTTGCGTTTGGTTCTCGAGATGGACGGGGAAGTTGTCGAGCGTGCTGATCCGCATATCGGATTGTTGCACCGTGGGACGGAAAAACTGATCGAATATAAGACCTATATGCAGGCTTTGCCGTATTTCGATCGTTTGGACTATGTGTCCCCCATGAACCAAGAGCATGCCTTTGCTTTGGCGGTTGAGCGTCTTCTCGGATTGGAAGTTCCTGAACGTGCCCAGTATATTCGTGTTCTGTTTTGTGAGCTGACCCGTATTCTTAACCACGTTCTGAACATTACGACTTTTGCACTTGATGTTGGTGCAATTACGCCTGCCTTGTGGGGATTTGAAGAGCGCGAAAAGGGCATGGAATTTTATGACCGTGTCTGTGGTGCACGTCTTCACGCAAACTATGTTCGTCCGGGTGGTGTGGCAATGGATTTGCCAGCAGGTCTTTTGGAAGATATGTCAGTTTGGGTCGACCATTTCCCGAGTGTTCTCAAAGACCTTGATAGTCTTTTGACGGAAAACCGTATCTTCAAGCAGCGGACTGTTGATATTGGTGTAGTTTCTCAAGCTCAGGCTTTGGACTGGGGATTTACCGGACCAAATATTCGTGCTTCGGGTTTGGCTTGGGATTTGCGGAAGTCTCAGCCTTATGATGTTTATGACCGTATGGAATTTGATGTACCTGTCGGGACGACAGGGGATTGTTACGCCCGTTATTTGGTGCGTATGGAAGAGATGCGCCAGTCTTTACGTATCATGAAGCAATGCATTAAAGATATGCCACAAGGTCTTGTAAAGACTAATGATTATAAAGTTTGCCCTCCGCCAAGAGCAGAGATGAAAAACTCAATGGAAGCACTTATTCACCACTTTAAACTTTTCACCGAGGGCGTACACGTTCCTGCGGGCGAGACGTATACGGCGGTAGAAGCACCAAAAGGTGAGTTCGGGGTTTATTTGGTGTCTGATGGTACAAATCGTCCATATCGTTGCCATATTCGTGCTCCGGGATTTGCGCATTTGCAAGGTTTGGATTTCATGTCGAAAGGCCATATGTTGGCTGACGTTGTGGCGAATATCGGGTCTTTAGACATCGTTTTTGGTGAGATTGACCGTTAATTTCCATATTTGACATATTTTGATCATGAGAGTAGAATAATTCGCATCATGGGTGTGTCCGATCAAAAAGAACTGAGACAAACTTTTTCCACCGATTCCGTCGGGGGCGACACGCAGCGTACTCAACCGGCTCATCAGAATATTAAAATCAAGGTTGCCGGTTTGGTTCGTGATTATTTCGGGAATATGGTTTTTGTCGTGCGTCAGCATAGAGACGGTAAGGTTTCTATTGAACCTCCGGGCGGCCAGCTTGAAGAGGGAGAAACTCTTACGACAGGGACGCGCCGCGAATTGGGCGAAGAGCTGGGCGGGTTTCACCTGACTCAAGTTGATGAAGCTGCTCTTGTTTCCGTTGAGGATGTCTTTCGTAAAGCCAAGGGTGGACGTGCCCAAAAAAGATGTACGCATTATGTGGGGTGCCAGACTATTTTAGGTTTCCACTTTAATGCGCTTCCAAAGGAGCATCTGGCTATACTTCATGTCCCAGTGCGTCAGCCTCAGTCCATGGAAGCTATTGCGGCTTCATATCGTGAAATGAAGGCAAATGCCTTGGATTCTGCAAAGAAGAAACTTGATAAGTTAGGTATTACCCCTAACGGCAAAGTGGAGTTCCGTTTGCCTGAACAGGCTTTTTCGGCGTACTATCAAACGCGCCTTTCCGGAATGCGTTCCGAACTGTTGTAAATCATCCCCAGTTTTCATTCTGTTTTTCCTGTTTTGGAGGCATGAAACTTCCAAAGACCCTTGATTTGATTGGGCGATAACGGTAAACAAGGGAGGAACGTCTAAAGGGTTATACCAATGAAAAAACCAGTCGATTTGAACGCCAGTTATCAGCCTTCCAGTTTCGAGTTTCGGGACATGGATAAAGTTGCCGAAATTATTTCTCGTTATCCGCAAGGCAAGCAAAGATCTGCGATTATGCCGTTGCTGGATTTGGCGCAGCGTCAAGTTGGCGAAGATGGTGCTCAGGCTAAACCTCCTTATGGCGGATGGATTCCACGTGCTGCAATGGACAAGGTTGCCGAGATTGTGGATGTGCCTCCAATTAAAGTTTATGAAGTCGCGACTTTCTATTCGATGTACAATCTTGAACCCGTCGGAAAATATCTGGTGCAGATGTGTACGACGACACCGTGTATGTTGTGTGGGTCAGGTGATATTGTCAAAACATGTGAGAGCCAGCTGGGCATTCACACAGGCGAGACAACTGGCGACGGCATGTTCACTTTGATGGAAGTTGAGTGTCTTGGTGCGTGTGTAAACGCTCCGATGGTTCAGATTAATGATGATTACTATGAAGATCTGACCCCTGAAAGCATGAAGCAGCTTTTGATAGAGCTGAAATCAGGGCGTCCAGTTACTGTTGGTCCGCAAAACGGACGTGTGACTTCAATGTCTGAAGCAGGAACAACTACGCTTGTTGCTCAGGCTGACAAGCTTGGTGTTAAGAAAGCTGTTTAGGGGTAATGATTTTTATCGCGCTCGGGGCAAATTTGCCCTCCCAACATGGAACACCGAAGCAAACCATTCTAAAGGCTTTGGATGCTTTACGCGGGCGCGGTGTTAAGGTTCTTGCCGTTTCCCCGATTTATTTGACGGCCCCGGTGCCGATTTCCGATCAGCCTTGGTATCACAACGCAGTTGCAATGGTAAAAACCCATTTGCTTCCCAAAGATCTTTTGAAGTTGATGCAGGATATAGAAATTGATTTCGGACGTATTCGGACAGTTAAAAATGCACCGCGCGTTCTTGATCTGGATGTTCTGGATTACCAAGGCAAAGTTATTGATGAGCCTGAGCTGGAGTTGCCCCATCCGAGACTTCACGAGCGAGCTTTTGTGCTTTATCCGTTGCGTGATGTTGCACCTGATTGGCGTCATCCTGTAACGCGTGAAGCCATCGGCTCAATGATCCAAAATCTTCCTGAAGGTCAAGAAATTAAAAACGATTCTTTGCCGTTGATTATGGGGATTGTGAATGTAACCCCTGACAGTTTTTCTGACGGCGGGCATTATGCTGATACGAATTCAGCTATCCGTCACGGGAAGCAATTGGTAGCCGATGGGGCGCATATACTAGATATTGGGGGCGAGTCCACGCGTCCCGGTGCTGCACCTGTTACAGTCAATGAAGAGCTGGCACGTGTTATCCCTGTTCTTGAAGGGTTGAAAAATTGTGGAGCGTGGCTGTCTGTTGATACGCGCCATTCGGATGTGATGCGGGCTGCGATAGATGCGGGGGTACATATCATCAATGATGTGTCTGCGTTGGAAGGGGATGTTTTGTCTTTACCTGTGGTGGCCAATTCACGTGTACATGTGTGTTTGATGCATATGAAAGGCGATCCGCGCACAATGCAAGAGGCACCGGTTTATCAGGATGTCGTGTCTGAGGTTTTTGCCTATCTTGAAGAGCGTGTTCATGCATGTGTTGCTGCGGGGATTTCAAAAGATAGGATTATGATTGATGTCGGGATCGGGTTTGGAAAATTGACGCTTCATAATACGGAGCTTTTTCACAATCTGGCAAAGTTTAAATCTTTGGGTGTTAGGATATTGCTTGGTGCATCTCGGAAGCGTTTTATTCCTGATTTATGCGGGATAGATATTTCTCCGATTGATCGCGTGGGCGGATCTTTGGCGGCAGTTATGTCAGCGATTGAGCAGGGTAGTGATATTGTGCGAGTGCATGACGTTAAGCAGACCAAACAATTCATGGATGTTTATCAAGCTATCAAAAAGATATAGTTTTCCGCTCTTAAAAAAAGCCGCTCTCTGAGCGGCTTTGTTGTTTTTAGTGAAGAGTTTCTGCTTGCTGTTCAGGCGGGACATGTTGTTGAGCGCTATTTCCCGGCTTTCCAAAATAACCACCGACGATCATTCCGATTGTTGCGGCCAGAAGGCCCGCAAGTTGCGGTGGGCAAATTCCTTCCCCTTCAGGAGAGAATTTTTCCATTAAAAGCCATGTTCCTACCCCAAAGAGGATAGACAGGGTTGCACCTGCTGTGTTGGCACGCTTCCAGTAAACACCGGCAGCAAGTGGAACAAATGCGCCTGCCAACGTGACTTTGTATGCATCTTCAACCATGGAGAAAATATCGCGCTCGGAGTTAAAGGCATATAGAAGCACAAGACCAGAAAATCCGACAACGGTTCCGCGGATCAAGTGTAAGAGCTTTTTGTCTGTCATATTCGGCAGCAATGACTTCACAATGTTTTCTGCAAAAACCACGGAAGGTGCGAGCAGTGTTCCTGAGGCTGTCGACATGATGGCCGAAAGGAGGGCGCCGAAGAACATGACCTGAACCCAGATCGGTGTGTGCGTGAGGATCATGGTCGGGAGGATTTGCTGAGAATCTTCTTCCATTAATTTGGCTGATGTTTCGGGATCAAGCATTGTTGCTGCGTAGCCTAAGAAAATCGGTACAAAGGCAAAGACAATATAGAATGATCCGCCGAGTACAGATCCGCGGACTGCCGTTTTTTCATCTTTTGCAGACATGACGCGCTGGAAAACGTCTTGTTGCGGGATGGAGCCGAAGCCCATTGTGACCCACGCGGCAACAAAGGCCAAAATACTTGCGAGTGACATTTCGGGGAAGAAATTGGAGAATTTTTCTGCGGCAATTGCGTGATCAATAACAGCAGTTGCGCCACCGTCTATTTTTCCGGAAACGAAGAACGCGACAATCCCCATACCGATCAGGATAATCGTCATTTGCATGAAGTCGGTCATGGCAACAGAAAACATCCCTCCGAAGAAGGTATAAAATAAAACAATGGCCAGTCCCAGAACCATGCCCCATTCCTGAGACAGCCCGCCATCGGTAATGATGTTAAAAACCAGTCCAAGTGCCACGATTTGTGCGGAGACCCATCCGAGGTAGGAGACGCAAATAAAAATAGAGACGGCGAGTTCAGTCGGACGTCCGTACTTTCTTTTATAGAAGTCTGAAATAGTCAGGAGCTTCATGCGGTAGAGGGGTTTGGCAAATAAGAGACCAACCAGAATCAGGCACATGCCTGCTCCGAACGGATCAGCGATAATGCCGCCTAAGCCTTCATCAATGAATGTCGAAGAAATACCAAGGACGGTTTCTGATCCGAACCATGTGGCGAATACTGTCGCCATTGTAATATACAAAGGCAATGATCGTCCGGCGACGACGTAGTCGGCCGAAGAATGAACTTTACGCGCTGCGTATAACCCCACAGCAACAGATACCATCATGTAGAGTGCAACAAAGGTAATAAGCATAGTGGCGAATCTCCCTGAAAAGCCCCAGAAACACAAAGTGTTTCATATTTGTGCAGGGTGTCAATTATGGATTTATATGAGGTTGGCGATTATAAGCTGTTTTTTGTTCAGGATTTATTCTTTATGGATTGCAGGGCTTAAGGTGATGTTTTATACCTTAAAGGCTTGTATTACAGGCTCATTTCTGGAGATAATTTATTATGCTTGCCGATCAGGATCGTATCTTTACCAATATTTATGGCTGGGAACCGTTCTCCCTTGATGCCGCCAAAAAGCGCGGAGATTGGGATAATACGAAGGATATTATCGCCAAAGGTCGGGACTGGATCATCAATGAAATGAAATCCTCCGGACTGCGCGGTCGCGGCGGAGCAGGGTTCCCTACGGGTATGAAATGGTCGTTTATGCCGAAAGAATCGGATGGACGTCCCCATTATCTGGTTATCAATGCTGATGAATCCGAGCCAGGGACTTGTAAAGACCGTGATATTTTGCGTCACGAGCCGCATAAGTTATTGGAAGGTGCTTTGATAGCAGGCTTTGCTATGGGCGCGCACCGTGCGTATATCTATATGCGCGGAGAGTTCTTTAATGAAGGGTCTACCATTAACCGTGCCATCAAAGAAGCATATGATGCAGGTCTTTTGGGGAAAAATGCCGCCGGTTCAGGTTGGGATTTTGACGTGGTTTTGCACCGTGGTGGCGGTGCTTACATTTGTGGTGAAGAAACCGCTTTGATCGAGAGCATCGAGGGCAAAAAAGGCCAGCCACGTAATAAACCTCCGTTTCCTGCGGGTGCTGGGCTGTATTCTTGCCCTACAACAGTTAACAATGTTGAGACAATTGCTGTTGCTCCAACCATTATGCGCCGTGGCGGGGCTTGGTTTGCAGGTATCGGTAAAGATGAAAAGAACACCGGAACCAAGTTGTTCTGTATTTCCGGACACGTTAATCATCGTTGTAATGTTGAAGAGGCAATGGGTATCCCCTTGAAAGAGTTGATCGAAAAGCACGCGGGTGGCGTCCGCGGCGGCTGGGACAATCTCTTGGCGATTATCCCCGGCGGGTCATCCACGCCGCTTTTGCCAAAGCATATTTGCGATACTGTGACGATGGATTTTGATTCCTTGCGTTCCGTACAATCAGGTTTGGGGACTGCCGGCGTGATTGTTATGGATAAAAGCACTGATATTGTTGCGGCGATCGCTCGTCTTACACATTTCTACATGCATGAAAGCTGTGGTCAGTGTACGCCTTGCAGAGAGGGCACAGGCTGGCTCTACCGAATTATGCAGCGTATGGCGATTGGAAATGCCACTTTGGAAGAGATTGATATGTTGCTTGATCTGACCAAGGAAATTGAAGGGCATACGATCTGTGCGCACGGTGATGCATCTGCGTGGCCAATCCAAGGACTGTTTAGACATTTCCGTCCTGAGGTAGAAAAGCGTATAATGGAATACAGAAAGGGTGCGCGCGACGCTGCCTAGTATGTTAGGTGGCATTTGTAGGCGCAGCAGGTTAATGTATGGTGTTAAGATCGCTTCATAGCCTATTGTTTATATTGTCTTTTTTGTGCTTTTCTTTTGGGAGCTTACCAGCTTTTGCCCAACAGGTTTCCCAGCAAAAGCAGCCACAGCGTGCTATGACCGAGAAGGAACGCGCGCAGTATGATCAGATGAATGCAATCTATGCCGAGAGCATCTATATGTCTGTTTGCATGCAAAATGATCAGAGATTTATGACCGAGTCCGGTGGGATATTTCCTTTGGATGCACCGAAGGAAATGTATGACAAGCTTCAGAAGGCTTGCCAATGTTATGTCAGAGGCGCTTTGAAAGTTGCCACTCCGCCCGATGTTATGTCTTATATTTCTGTTATATATGCCTATCGCCCGAAAGCGTCCCAGCCGACGGCAGAAGATCAGCGTTATTTCGCGGGAGATAGTTTCCGTCGAATAGCGACCTATACGGCAGATGCCAATAATCGAAAAAAATGTGGGTTTGTCCGCTAATTGGGCATTTTCTCTTAATGTTCAATATGCTAGGACTTCTAAACTAATTTAATCGGAAGTCCGAGTCTGTCGTCATGCCAAAATTAAAGATCAATAACACCGAAATCGAAGTTCCTGCCGGTACGTCTATTCTTCAGGCCGCCGAAATGCTGGGCTATGAAATACCGCGTTTCTGCTATCACGATAAATTAAGTGTGCCTGCGAACTGTCGTATGTGCCTGGTTGAAGTGAAGGGCGCGCCGAAACCTGTCGCATCTTGTGCGATGGCTTGCGGTGAAAACATGGAAGTCGTGACCGATTCGCCAATGATTACCAAAGCTCGCCACGGCGTCATGGAAATGATGTTAATCAATCACCCTCTGGATTGTCCTATTTGTGATCAGGGTGGTGAGTGTGATCTACAAGATCAGGCCTATGGTTACGGGTTTGACCGTTCCCGCTACACGGAAGACAAACGCGCGAAAAAAGATCCGAACATGGGGCCTTTGATTAAGACGGTTATGACCCGTTGTATCCAATGTACCCGTTGTGTGCGATTCTCTGAAGAAATCGCAGGCGTGTCTTGTTTGGGTATGCTCAACCGCGGTGAAGATGCAGAGATTACAACATTCGTCGAAAAAGCAATTGCTTCCGAACTGTCCGGCAACCTTGTTGATGTTTGCCCTGTTGGTGCTTTGACCAATAAGCCATATGCGTTTACTGCCCGCCCTTGGGAGTTGCGCAAGACTGAGTCGATTGATGTTCATGACGCTGTCGGATCGAATATTCGTATTGATGCGCGCGGAAATGAAGTGATGCGCGTGCTTCCGCGTCTGAATGAAGATGTTAATGAAGAATGGTTGGCTGATAAATCCCGTTATGCGATTGACGGATTGAAAAAGGCCCGTTTGGATCGCCCATATGTTCGGGATGAAGAAAGCGGTGCTTTGCGTCCTGCGACCTGGGATGAGGCTTTGACAAAAGTTGCCGAGAAACTGAGTACGACAAGCGCGTCAAAAATTGCGGCAATGGTTGGTGCTTTGTGTGATTCTGAATCTATTTTGGCACTCAAGGATTTGATGCTGTCTCTTGGCGTTAAAAATATTGATTGCCGGACAGACGGAACATTGTTCGATGTCTCTAAGCGTTGCGGTTATGTGATGAACAGCGGGATTGCCGGTATTGACGAAGCAGATGCCATTCTGCTGGTGGGTACAAATCCACGTCATGAAGCGCCTTTGGTTAAT
>QKCR01000061.1 GCA_003245575.1 Alphaproteobacteria bacterium
AAGACAAGCAAAGTTGCTAGTCTCCGCCCCTTGAATAAAAAGCCATGAAAACAGAGTTCTTTAGTACACTAACCGGCAGATTCACTGCCTCCGATCTTCCTGAGCCCTTCCGTCCGGAGCGCAGCGCTCAAGGACGACTCCAGATCGGATGTCTCAGCTGTGAAGGTATTTCGAGCTATGAAATTTCCCAAAGCCTTAAACAGAACTTCGGTCGCGAAGACATATATCCTATGGCGCCGAAACATCTGACGCCTGAAATCCTCTCCCGACTTGATCTGTTGGTCTTACCGGGGATTGATGACGAATCCAACCATTACACGAAAATACTCGACGGAAAAATCGAGATGCTGAAAGAAGCCATTGAAAACCATGGCCTCGTTTTACTGACATTTTGCGCTGCCAGCTACTTCATGTTCTCAAAAATAAAATATTTACCGCGCAACGGCGTAGCAAAAGAACGCAACGGCGCAGACCTGATTAAAGGCGAAGCAACCCATGCTTTCGGCCATATTACGCGCCAAACTCTTAATGGCTCACCATGGAATGATTTTATAATGGCAGAAGTCAAAAGTGACGATCATCCTCATAGCCTCAGAGCCTTAAACATCAATGGCCCAACCATGATGGTTGATCGGCAACAAGATCCTCTGGTCCAAACATTTATGCGCTACGTCGCAATTAATGGCGATGCCATCATTGTCAAACCGATGAAACGCGGCGGAATCATTGCGTCAGGTATTCATCCCGAAATTTCTCCAATTCATAAAAATCTGCCTGAATATTTTGCAGAGTATGAGAATGACCGCCATATTATCTGGTTCGGGATTAAGAAAAAAATCATGGAACTCGTGAGAAATGCCAGATCAACATCTGTGACGGAACCAAGCTATGGCTGATACAATACTCCGTTTTCGCCCGCATCATCTCCTATGCATGTTGACATACAAAGGAAACGGCTATTCAAAATCTTTCGTAGAAAATTTTGATCTTCTGATTGAACGCATGAACACATCATCTGTCACTCTTGAGATTTGCAAAGGCCCTGACGATATTTGTGCGCCACGCTTGTGTGATCCGACTGACGCAACATGCCATTGCCATGACGCCGATTTACTGAAAACCGACGACCAAGCTCTCGCTGATCTTGGCACCCTTCCAAGTCTGGAGAACATATCCTATGGCAGCACTATTCCGCTTACGCGAGAATTAATTCGTGACCTTCGAACCGCATATGCAAAGAACACCATTCGAACGGCTTGTCAGGGCTGTGAATGGAAGGAATTCTGCGATCAAATCAAAGACGATCAGTTTCAGGAGACCAAGCTCATATAAACGTTGAATTTCATAGATATTCTGTCTATAACCCAAGGAAATTCCATAAATATTTTCGATGAAATAGAGACCAAAATGAAGCTTTATAAACTCTCTCCTTTGTTCGCGGTGCTCGCACTGACTGCGTGTTCGGGTAAAACAGACATAAAAACAGGTTTTGAAGTCACGGTAGACGAGAATTCACCCCAAGTCACTGTCAAGACTTACGAGGCGCAAATAGAAGCTCCGGGCGGTCGTGTAAAATTAACAGCCCCGATCACAACCTATTTCTATGATATGGCGAAACGCGAAAGATGCACCGATAAAAGTCGGACCGAGAAAATGATGTATGGAACAACCTGCCATCCGATAACGGACGTAGACGCGATTGATAAAACAGTCACAACCTTGTACAAAACAGGAATAGAAAATATTCTTCCCGGAACGAAAACAGCGTACTTCATCATAAGTGATGGCGCGGCCCAGATGGTTAAAAACCCCGAGTTCAAATAAACTTAAGACAAATAGACTTGAGATAAAAAAATATGACGACCAAACCTATCCATATCATTGGCGGCGGCATGGCCGGAACAGAAGCTGCATGGCAAGCCGCCAATATGGGCGTGCCCGTCATCTTGCATGAAATGCGCCCGCACACAAAAACACCTGCGCACCAAACCGAAGGATTGGGAGAACTTGTCTGCTCCAACTCCTTCCGCTCGGACGATAAAGAATATAATGCCGTAGGACTTCTTCACGAAGAAATGCGCATGCTAAACTCCCTGATGATGCAAACGGCTGCCAAACATGCAGTTCCGGCAGGCGGTGCCTTGGCCGTTGATCGTGACGCCTATTCCGACAGTATTACCAAAACGATGGGAGACCATCCGCTGATTACCATCGAACGCGGGGAAATCTCTGGCCTCCCGCCGGAAGACTGGGACTCGGTCATCATCGCGACAGGCCCGCTCACATCCCCTGCACTCTCCACGGCCATTAAAGAGATTACAGACGAAGACTCTCTGGCTTTCTTTGATGCCATCGCGCCGATTGTCTATAAAGACTCCATCAATATGGATGTCGCGTGGTATCAATCCCGCTATGATAAAGAAGGCCCAGCAGGCACAGGCAAAGACTACATCAACTGCGGCATGAACAAGGAACAATATCTGGCATTTTTTGAAGCCCTGACCTCTGCCGAAACCACCGAGTTTAAAGACTGGGAAAAAGATACGCCTTATTTTGAAGGATGTATGCCAATAGAAGTCATGGCCTCTCGCGGTATTGACACTTTGCGCTATGGCCCGATGAAGCCTGTAGGCCTCACCAACCAGCATGACATGTCGCGTCCTTATGCTGTCGTCCAGCTTCGTCAGGATAATGCCTTAGGTAGCCTCTACAACATCGTGGGCTTCCAGACCAAGATGAAATACGGCGAACAAACAGAAGTCTTCAAAATGATCCCTGGACTAGAGAACGCAGAATTCGCGCGTCTCGGCGGCATTCATCGCAATACCTTTATCAATTCCCCACGTGTACTGAACAATCGCCTGCAATTAAAAAACATGCCGCGTCTGCGCTTCGCAGGACAAATCACAGGCTGTGAAGGCTACGTAGAAAGTGCTGCTGTCGGGCTCATCGCAGGACGCCTCGCTGCGTCTGAGCGTCTGGGCAAAGACATGACCATGCCTCCCGCCACAACGGCACTCGGTGCAATCATCGCCCACATTACAGGCGGCGCAGATGAAAAGACGTTCCAACCGATGAATGTAAATTTCGGACTATTCCCTGAAATAGATGCACCGAAAAAAATCAAAGGACGCGACCGTAAGAAACTTTTCTCGGATCGTGCTCTTGTAGACATCGCAGATTGGATAAAAACCCTAAGCTAAATTTGCATCAGGCAAATCCATAGACTTGAACATGCTGGTCAGGTCAGGACGCACTTCCTTCAAGTCATACGCGGCTTCATGCAAATCCGGATGAATATGCACATAAGGATCAATATGAATCTGGTCTGCCAGATTGAGAGCAAACACACTGGCGATTTCTATTGAAAATGAAGGAAACAGATCCAAAATCAGACAGTCTTCTTGAATGGTACGGTCCATAAATATTTGGACCATATAGCCTCTGCTTTCTCCGGATTCAGGCGTATGCGAATAAAGCGGAACAAGGCAGATAAAATCCTTAGCATTAAATGGGTACACACGGGGAGCGGAAGATCTCCACAACTTCAAAGGCGCATATTTCCAAACAGAGACCCCATCCTTATCAACCACATACTTGGCAATTTTTTTTGAAAACCTACTTGGTAATAAAAAGAAAACATAGCATCCGAGAAAAAATATCGCTGCTAAATTACATGCATCGCTTGGTAAAATACGCCCCGATAAAAACAGTAAAACCGATAAAGACAGCAAATAAAATCCGGAAAAGGATTTGTCCCAAACATAAGGAATTTGAGGTTTAGATTTATCTTGAAACAAAGTCATCCGACCCAAACCCTCAACTCTTTAAATGGAACAGGCAGAACATGAAACGGATCATACTCAGCACGCTCAATGCTTTTCAAATAGAGCAGCGCAAGAGATCGCATAGCCCTAAAATATTTAGCCCCCGACTTCTCAGGAATCTTGATATTACAAAGTTCACGCACGACCTTTTGCAACTTCTCTGAATGGGGCTGTATATCAGACATATTCAAACTCGGCATCATCACATGCCCAAAGCTCCCGTGAAACGGAACTGCACGCACCAACCCGACCAAGCTATAAAACCGCGCCAATGCATTACCATTCTGAGCACAGCCGAGAATATCGCATTTCATCTTCGTCATCGTACCTTGCGCCCCGTCAACATAAGACAATAATTCTTCGATATTTTCAGGGGAGCGTCCGAGAAACTCCAATTCACGTGCAGACAAAATTGTATCAAAATCAGCATAAGCCAAATGATATTCGGGGATGACACCCGACAACAATGTCAAAACAGGATGCACATCTGACCGTCCGCCCTCACAAATACGGCGAATTTCATCCCGCCACCATTGCAGACGGATCATGCCCATATGCGGCTCGCGCACCTCTTCACGGATGCGGGAAATCTCGGCATTCCATAAATCAAGAGTCTGGATCACTGACCTGACGGCAGTTGGTGTAAATAAAGACAAAAACGCCCGATCTGCATCAAGTTCTTTGAGTGTCGTATATAAGTGCAGTTGATTATTTTCCATTTCCGTATAGGTTATAAACGGAATTTACAAAATTTGAAGAAGGAGATTTCACTATGGCTTTCAAACTCCCTGACCTGCCCTACGCAATGGACGCTTTGGTTCCGTATATGTCGGCAGAAACATTTGAATACCACCACGGCAAACACCATCTGGCCTATGTGAACAAAGCCAATGAATTGGCTGCCGGAACAGAATATGAGTCCATGAGCTTGGAGCAAGCCGCAGTTGCAGCCAAAAAAGCAGGCAACCAAAAGCTCTTCAACCAGATTGGTCAAATCTATAACCACAATTTGTTCTGGGAATCCATGGCGCCAAACGGCGGCGGCAACAAAATGCCGGGCAATTTGGAAAAGAAAATCGCAGAAGATATTGGCGGATATGATGCCCTGCGCAAAGCTTTGCTCGATGCAGGAACAACCCAATTCGGGTCAGGCTGGGCATGGCTTGTTCTGGACAACGCCACAGGCAAACTCGAAGTCACCAACTCAGGGAACGCAGAAACCCCTCTGACAAACGGAAAAACCCCGCTTCTGACCTGTGATGTGTGGGAACATGCTTATTATATCGACTACCGCAACGCGCGCCCGAAATTCTTGGAAGCTTGGATTGATAACCTCGCCAACTGGGAACACGCAGCCAAGTTGCTCGAACAAGGCCCGCTCAAAATCGCAGCTTAAAAAACTGATAGAAGATCAAATCAATCAGATCAAACAGGTATCAAGGCCGCAGCAACCCTGCGGCCTTCGCTTGTAAGGACATTATAGGTGCGACACGCCGCGGGCGTGTCCATAACATCAACGGTGAACCCAAGGCCTTGAAATTTGGCGCGCTCGGCTGGCGGCAATACAGAAAAACTTGCCCCTGCCCCGATCAACAACACATCAATATGACCGGCAAGGCTTTTGATCTGGTCATTGATCTCTTGGAAAGAGGACACGGTCCAGTGGCCGATAGTCTCTCCGAAAATAATAACGGGATAATCATACACCTGCCCGTTCACCTTGAATTGCCCAGCCTTATAAGACTGGATCAATTTCAATTCGGAAGATACAAGCGGTGTGATGTCCATAAAACTTAGGCCTTCGCGCCGTCTTCATCAGGAACATCATCCTCGTTTTCTTCACCTTCAACCGCCTCTGCGTCTCCGCGTTTAGCAGAATCTTCAAACTTGAAGTACAACAAAGAGGATGACGCCACATAAACCGAAGAATATGTTCCGATGACGATACCGAAGATCATCGCATTCACGAAATCACGGATCACTTCTCCGCCGAATACCCAAAGAGCAATCAGGGACAGTAAGGTCGTAAAGGATGTATTCAAAGTCCGCGCCATGGTCTGGTTCACGGACATATTGATAATGTCATACATCGGAGTTTTCTTGAACTTACGACGGTTCTCACGAATACGGTCAAACACAATCACCGTATCGTTGGTCGAATAACCGGCAACCAACAACACAGCCGCGAGAGTACCAAGATCAAAATTCATCCATAACAAAGAGAAGAGACCAACAACAGTTACCGTATCGTGAACCAGCGTAATAATAGCCGCCACACCAAACTGCCATTCGAAACGATACCAGATATATCCGAGAATAGCCGCAATCGTCAGCAAAAAGGCAATCAACCCAGATTGCTTCAATTCATCCCCGACTTGCGGGCCGACATATTCACTTCGACGATATTCAACCTTTGCTTCTGAGGATACATAAGAGGCATCAATTGTTTCCTTGATTTTCTGGATAGCCTCTTTCTGGGCATCCTCACCACCTTTTTGTTCAGGCACACGGATCATAATATCTTTTTCTGTCCCGAATTCCTGAATGGAGATATTCCCCAATCCAAGCCCATTAAGATCAGACCGCATTTTCGCCAAATCAGGAGCATCAGGAGTTTGTATCTCCATCATAATCCCGCCCGAGAAATCGATCCCGAAATTCAATCCTTTGGTCGCAATCAAACCGATCGACCCGAGAACCATAATCCCCGTGATAACAAACGCCAAATAACGACCCTTAACGAAGTCGATATTCAGATGATCTGCAAACTGGAATAACCGCATAATAGTATCCTTTATTTCTTTTTCTTATACCGGCAAGGCTTTTGGTTTAGTGGTCTTCAGCCAGATAACCAGCATCAAACGGGTCAGCATAATCGCCGAGAACAAGGATGTTGCAATCCCGATAGACATGGTCACGGCAAAGCCTTTAATCGGCCCCGTTCCGACAGCATACAAAACGATACCGGCAATCAATGTTGTCAGGTTGGAGTCGATAATTGACGCCATCGCCTTTTCGTACCCTGTATCCATCGATGAAATGATTGAACGACCGTTGCGGATTTCTTCACGAATACGTTCAAAAATCAAAACGTTCGCATCAACCGCCATCCCCATGGTCAGAACAATACCGGCAATCCCTGGTAAGGTCAGCGTAGCTTGCAACATCGACAAAAGCGCAATAATCAAAACCATGTTGACGAACAACGCAATACTCGCAAACACACCAAACAAACGGTACGACAAGCACATAAAGGCAATAATCAGCAAAAACGCAACCGTCGTCGCTGTTTTACCGGCTTCAACAGAGTCACTTCCCAATGACGGCCCGACAGTCCGCTCTTCTACGATCTTCAAAGATGTCGGCAACGCACCGGCACGAAGAAGCAAAGCCAAATCTGAAGCTTCCTGAACGGTGAAATTCCCCGTAATCACAGCGCTTCCGCCGCAAATTGCTTCATTGATACGCGGTGCGGTAATGATTTCACCATCAAGAACAACAGCAAAAGGCTTGTCCACATTGTCACGCGTCACATCACAGAATTTCTTGGCACCCTTCGCACTCAAACGGAACGACACGATCGGCGCACCATCCTGAAATGTCGGATTGGCATCAACCAAATCTTCTCCCGTCATCAACGGACGACGATTAAGGGGCAGCTTGCTGGTCGGGTCTTCGCGCATTGGCATTGATACGACATTAAGTCCTTCTCCTGTCATGCTGACCAGATGGAACGTCAATTGCGCTGTTTTATTCAGCAAGTCCTTAACACGTTCAGGGTTCTCCATTCCCGGTAATTGAACCAAAATACGATCATCACCTTGGCGCTGGATAATCGGCTCTTTGGTACCTGTGCCGTTAACACGACGGCTTACGACTTCAATCGACTGGGAAATTGTTTTATCGGTGATGTCCTTGAGTCCTGCTTCATCAAAATGAGCAGATACAACATCGCCTTCTGTATCCAAAACCAACTTCTCGTCAGCCTGACGGAAAATCTTGCGCAAAGCCGAGACATCATCTTCGGATTTAAGCGTTACGGTTACGCCGTCTTTGCCGCTTTCGATCTTGGCATAAGACAGATCGTCTGATTTCATGGTCCTACGAACATATTGTTCGACATCATCAATACGCTTCTTAACGACACTTTCAATATCAGCCTGAAGCAACAAATGCGCACCACCCTGCAAATCCAGCCCCAAAGAGACAGATTTTGTCGGCATCCAACTTGGCAAAGATTGTTGCCACTGTGTGCGGGTTTCTTCGGATACGAAGTTCGGAAGCGTATAGGCAAAGGAAAGGATGACGGTCACAAAGACCAACACCCGTTTCCAAAGAGGAATGAACATCATTTGGCGGATTTATCCTTTTTGGTTTTAGAATCATCATTGGCAGCAGAAGACATCGGGAGATTATCCTCATACCGACCGACAATATAAGAGCGCATCAAAGTCAGTTTGACACCGTTACCGACATCCACACGAACTTCATGGTCAGAAACGATCTGGTCAATAGTTCCGACCAAACCGCCTTGGGTCAAAATCTTGGTTCCCTTACCCAAACCACCGAGCATTTCGGCATGTGCTTTAAAACGTTTTTGCTGCGGACGCACCATCAGCAGATAGAACAAAACACCCAAAATCAGAATCATACCGATATTCATCATGAGGGCTTGGCCTTCGCTTGGAGGCGTAACGACAGACGCATCAGCTCCGGCAGGAGCTACGGTTGTCGCGGTGGTTGCATCAGCAGCATAAGCATCAGAAAAAAATGTCATAAACTCTTCCTTTGGTGAACAAAAAGGCCAATAAGGCATACGATGTAGCGGAAACAGCCCGACTATAGTTCCCTATTGGGGAATGACAAGTAAATATTTACCAAAACATTGGTTTATCCTTTAATCTTTCTCATGTTATACTAATGTAAGAAAACCACGGGCCAAAAAGGCCCTGAAAATCGAACTTTCTTGGGACAAAGGTTAGGATAAATATGAGCTTCTGGGGTCGGACGATACTTGCTGGCGGTCTGTTAACGTTAGCGTCTTTGATGTCACCATCTGCGGCTAACGCACAAGATGCCTCAACCATCCAAAGCAAATTTATTATGACAACAGATGTCAGTCTGTTTGGCAACTACCTGACTTATAACCCCGAAAGACAGGCCTATGACCTGACCGTGAAGTGGCCGGTAGAGAACCATCAGCAATGGATAAAGATGAAGGAATATTTCCAATTCCTTCCCCAAAGCAATGATTTGTATAATCCCGTCATCATGTCTGATCCGGAAGTTATCATTTTCATTGAAAACAACCCTGACCAGATTTCCGGTGAAGATGTTTATTTCTCGGCAGCCAAAAAGATCCTTCGCGTAAAAAGAACGCCGATAGATGCCAACTACAAAAATACAAAAGATCTGTACGCATTTCTCCAACGACAAATGCAAAATAATGACCGCACATATTCCGCAACCGAGAAAAACATCAATATCAATGAACCCGGCTTGGTTATCATCTTCAGGGGGAACACGACCCTGACCAATCCGAGCTGGGTTGTAAAAGACCCCGAAGAAATCGAAATATATATGAAGCAAATCGAAGACATCACGGAGAATAAAGAGAATACCGTACTCAAATTAGAAAATTTGACATCACAAAACAGCTTTGACCGTTTGAACACCTTCATGATTTATACCAACCTGCCGGGCGTGGACACAAAACTCGTAAGTGTCAATGAGTTCGGACGGATGCGGACAACACGTATCAGACTGGAAGGCATTTGCTACGACGACGAAAGAAACTTCTTCAGAACTTTTCAGGCTCAAGCCAAAGATGAAGAAAAACTTGTCCATGAGAGTGATGGCAAGTTTATACGCTACCAACATCAATCGGATTTCTAGAATAAATCAACCTGATCGGGATTAAATCATGGTCGCAGGGTTAAGTGCCTTGCGGCCTTTACGAATCTCAAAATGCAACTGTGGGCTATCAACATGTCCAGTAGCCCCGACAGTCCCGAGCGTCTGCCCACGCCTCACTACATCACCTTTTTTCGCCAGCATCTTGTCCAGATGCGCATAAGCCGTCACATACCCGCCGCTGTGGCGCACCAGAACCAAATTGCCGTACCCGTCAATTTCATTGCCTGAATACACAACCGTACCGTTCTCGGCGGCACGCACCCCTGTCCCTTTCGGCGCTTTGATATTGATCCCGTCATTATGTAGCCCGTCCTTTTTTGGCCCGTATGAAGAAATCACCTTACCCGAAACAGGGCGCAGGAATCCTGAACCGCTACGTTGAGGCGGCTGCGTACTTGCCAAAACTTTTGGCGGTGGAGATGGAGGCTTGGCAACGCTGCCCTGAATTGTTCCGGCACCGGACCCCGAAGAGGGTTGAGACTTCTGCGAAGAAACTTTCTGCGTCGGCAGAGACTCGGATTGCACACGATCGACCTTCGCCGTTTGCCCGAATACCGGTGCAGGAGTGGATTTTGCAACAACAGCCGTCCGCTCAGGACGCAACCCCGGAATCCGTAGGCTCTGACCGGTAGAGATAATATAAGGGCTACGCAATCTGTTAAGGGATGCCAGTTCTGTTGTGGTGGTATCAAAGATACGAGAGACGCGATAAAGCGTATCACCCTTTTGAACCGTATAAGTTCGCGGCTTGGGAATTCGCACGCGCGTTCCGGCCTTGACGTTATAAGGTGGGCGTAAATTATTAAGGTCCAGCAAATCGCGCAATTCAACCCGATAGGATTGCGCGACACCATATAAAGTTTCACCGGATTGAATGGTATGAATGCCGAAATCCTTGTTATGGACGGACTCACCATATTGATGAACAGCCACCCCGCCGCCCGACTGGGCACAAGACGACACCACGATCAAGGAAACCGCCAAAAGTAAACCTGTCTTGACTTTCTTCCCCGTCATCTATGCCGTCAACTCCTCCAGATCTTCTTGCGTATAAGAATTGTTCCGCGGAACATCAGGTAATAATGGCACAAAACGCACTGGTAATAAATTCTGAACTCCGAAAACTTCTTCGGATTCTTTTTTATACAGTTTCAAATTCTGGGTCTGCCCCTGCGCGCCCACAGGAATAATCATCATCCCGCCGATTTTGAGTTGCGCGAGTAAAGCAACAGGAGGTTCTCCCTCACAAGAGGCGGTAACAATAATGCGATCAAAACTCTGCCCCCCTTGTTGGGTCGCAGGCCACCCCTTCATCCCGTCACCGGCCAATGTCGTAATATTGCGCAGCTTCAATTCATTGAAACGCTGCTCTGCCAGCTCCAGAAGAGGCTTATGTCTTTCGATTGTATAAACGCGCCGTGCAAGCTGTGCCAGAACAGCCGCCTGATACCCCGAACCTGTCCCGATCTCGAGGACCGTATGCGTTTTCTCGATTTGTAACTTGTCTGTCATATAGGCGACGATATAGGGCTGCGAAATCGTTTGCCCCAACCCGATAGGCACAGCCTGATCTTCATAGGCATGATCCTGAAAATGCGGCGGAATAAAGAAATCGCGCGGCGTGCGCTCCATTGCACTGAGCACGTCAGTGTTGGTAATGCCCGCTTGGCGCAAACCGATAATCAATCGGATAATCGAAGCATCAGGCGTCATAGGCTTATTCGCCCCCCAGCATTTTATTCAAACTGGTATGACAGGTCCAATTGGTTAAAACGGGAGAAATCGAAATATCTCCGCGTGAGAGAACATCCAAGTCATTCTCGGCAGAGTCGGCAATTTCAGGAGAATAATCGCGACGGAACTGTGTCATGACACGCATTTTTGTCGGCTCATTATGATCGACCTTAATCCGTTCGACAATTGTCTGATGGCGCAATGGAACCCAGTGAATTTTTGAGCCACCTTTGGCAGTCACATGGGGGAAATTGACATTCATCACAGCATGGTCAGGCCATTCTTTGGCAAATATTTCCAAACACACCTGATCCATCATCTCTTTGGCGACATCAAAACTAATCTGACGTTCTTCACCATAAAGTTGGCTAAATGCAATCGCAGGGATATGATGAAGGCCGGCTTCAAACGCCGCTCCGAAAGTTCCGGAGTACGTAATTGCATGTCCTGCATTCTGCCCATGATTAATCCCAGAGATTACCAAATCAGGCCACGCATCTTTCATCGCATGATGAAGACCGAAAATCACGCAATCAGTCGGTGTCCCGCCAATCGCATATCGCCCTTCACCGCGCTGCTCGACATCAAAATGCTGGTGAAGCGTAATAGATCGCGCTTTGCCGGAATGCTCATGCATCGGGGCACACACGACAACTTCAGCAAACTTCTTGCGCGCATAATCTTCGAGTACGGCAAACCCTTCGGCATCAATCCCGTCATCATTCACGAGCAAAACTCGAAATGACGAAGGATGTTTATCTCTGAGTGAACCGAACATAAAAATTAAGCTCCTTTAACGATTTTCTCGATACCGCCCATATATGGTTTCAGAGCATTCGGCACAAATATTCCGCCGTCCTGAGGGTCATAGTAATTTTCCATGACAGCCACCAGCGCGCGCCCGACAGCAACACCGGAACCGTTCAGTGTATGAACAAATTCGGTGTCTTTAGCTCCGGCGCGTTTAAAACGAGTTTTCATACGGCGGGATTGAATATCTCCACAGTTGGAACAACTCGAAATTTCACGGTATTTATTTTGGGACGGAACCCAAACTTCCAAATCATAAGTTTTGCGGGACGCAAAACCAATATCTCCACCACACAGAACAATCGTCCGGAACGGCAATTCAAGTTTTTTGAGAATATTCTCTGCACAGCCTGTCATGCGCTGATGCTCGGCTTCCGAATCCTCAGGCTTCACGATACTCACCATCTCGACCTTATAGAATTGGTGCTGACGGATCATCCCGCGGGTATCTTTCCCCGCAGAACCCGCTTCTTTGCGGAAACATGGGGTGTAAGCACACACACGGATCGGGAAATCACCCTCTTCCAGAATTTCTTCGCGCACCATATTGGTCAAAACAACCTCAGCCGTCGGAATGAGCCAACGCCCGTCAGTGGTTCCGAACTGGTCATCACGAAACTTCGGCAATTGGGTTGTGCCATACATCACGTCATCATTCACCAGTAACGGTGGATTGATCTCTGTATAACCATGCTCCATCGTATGCGTATCCAGCATAAACTGAGCCAAAGCCCGCTCTAGACGTGCAATGCCCGCTTTCTCAATTACAAAGCGAGTTCCTGCAACTTTGGCTGCCGTTTCAAAATCAAGCATCCCCAGCGCTTCACCGATCTCAACATGGTCGGGAACGGATGCATTCGGATTTTTAGGCTCTCCGTGACGACGCACTTCCACGTTATCATCTTCACTCGCCCCGTCCGGCGTATCATCCGCCAACAAGTTAGGAATAGACGACAACAGATCAGTCAGTTCATCTGCGGCCTTGCGCTCTTGTTCCTCCAAAGACGCCATCTTGTCTTTGAGTGTTGCAACTTCATCCATCAAAGCTTGCGCATCACCGCCCTTTGATTTCACAGCACCGATCTCTTTAGACGCTTCATTGCGACGAGACTGCAGAGCTTGTAATTCGGTCTGCAAGGACCTCCGAGACTCATCCAATGCCAAAATCGCAGGCGTTTGTGGAGACAGACCACGGCGCGCCCAGTTTTTGTCGTAATATTCCGGATTGTCGCGTAAAGCTTTCAAATCGTGCATAACTTTGTATCCTATACTGTAATTTATCGGTTCGCAGTTTATATAAAATAGAAAGCGAAAGCCACCCGAAACAAGAAAAACAAAACAGATATTTATGTCGCAATCGACGCATACATTAGAAAACGTGTTTGAGCTGATAAAACCCGATCAGATCACGACACCGCTTGTGCTGGACTCACCGCACTCGGGAACTCACTATCCGGATGACTTTGCTTTTTCCTGCCCTTTGGAAACATTGCGAGCCTTCGAAGATCAGTTGGTTGACGAGCTATTTGAAGACGCTGCGTCTCAAAACAATATTCCGTTTTTGAAAGCCCTGTTCCCGCGGACCTACATCGACCCCAACCGCGCAGAACATGATATTCCGCTTCACATGATAGACGGGCGCTGGCCGCATCCGACCACCCCCAGCGCACGGGCCGACGCAGGCCACGGCCTAATCCGCGAGACCATCGGCACGCATAAACTCAAACTCTATGCCCGCAAACTCTCGGTCGCAGAGGTCGAACGCCGCATAACGGACTATTATCGTCCTTACCACACGACTCTTGCAAAAACCCTAGACCGGACTCATGAAGACATGGGATTTTATCTGCATATTGATTGCCATTCGATGACCTCGACGATGATTGCCCCTTTCCACCCTACACAAATACCCGACTTTATTATCGGTGACATGGACGGAACCAGTTGCGGTATTGCCTTTCGCCGCACGCTTCAGATGACCTTAATCAAGATGGGCTATCACGTTGCCGTCAATATTCCCTATAAAGGCGTCGAAATCGTCAGACGGTATGGCGATCCTGCCAGAGGCCGCCACAGTCTCCAGCTCGAAATGAACAAGTCGCTTTATCTGGATAGTAACAACGAAAAAATAGAAAAGAAATTCAACAAATTAAAAAGCGATCTTGAGAATTTGATTCAGGAAATGAGAAGCGCTCTAACCGCCCACATCACACCAATGGCAGCGGATGAGTAAACACCGTATCGAAACTCTTTTTCAAAGCCACATCAACATCTTGCAGAGACACATTCTGCCCCAGCGCCTTAAGGGAAGTCACGCCAAACTCCTTGATACCGCACGGAACAATCCCGTTAAAATGGCTTAAATCAGGATCAACATTAATCGAAACCCCGTGAAACGTGACCCAGTGCCTAACCCGAACACCGAGTGCCGCAATCTTGGCCTCTTGACCATTCCCAAGATCAACCCAAATCCCGACACGACCCTCGCGACGCTCACCCCGCACATCAAACTCGGCAAGTGCCCGAATAACCCACTCTTCTAATTGCCAAACATATTTTTTAATATCAGGAACTTGCTGCCGTTTCTTTAAGTCTTGAATCACATACCCGATGCGCTGCCCCGGCCCATGATACGTATATTGCCCACCGCGTCCCGTGTCATAAACAGGAAATCTCGGATTGAGCAAATCCTCGGCCTTGGCACTCGTCCCCGCCGTATAAAGCGGCGGATGCTCCAAAAGCCACACAGCCTCATCGGCTGCACCGGAGCGCACATCTGCAACGCGCTGCTCCATCCATGAAACAGCCTCCACATAGTCAACGGGTTTTTCGGAAATAATCCAGTCCATAAGCGAAGATGTACCTTGATTGGGAGTGACCTGCAAGCCCAACACAAGAAAAACCTACTCCGCAGCGGACGCCAATGGCATTGATCTCTCAACCAAGCGGGAAAAATAAGCACCGCCTATTTTTATCAGCTCGTCATTAAAGTCATAACGGTCATTATGTAATGATCTGTTATGTGGACTTTGAGGATCGGAAGTCGCCTGCCCCAAAAAGACAAAAGCTCCCGGAATATGTTTCAAGAACACGCCGAAATCTTCGCCGCCCATGCACGGGTCATAATCCGTAATCACATTATGATCGCCGACAACTTCACTGGCGACAGCCGAACAGAATGCGACACAACGTGCATCATTAACTGTCGGATCATTCTCCCCCGCAAAGTAACATGTCGCTGTTGCAGAGTGACTGGACGCAATCAGGTTACAGATTTCTTCAATCCTGCGAATGACATATTCACGAGTTTTCTGATCCAACGCTCGTATAGTTCCGGAAAATTTGACATACTCGGGAATAACGCTATAGGCACCTGTCCCACCATTAATATTTGTCACAGAGATAACCGCAGGCGAAGACGGTGACAGCTCACGGCTAATGATACTTTGGATTTGCGACACGATATATGTTGCGACAATCACAGGATCAACTGTCAAATGGGGCATAGCCCCATGACCGCCGCGCCCTCTAATGGTAACATCAAACCTGTCAACGGACGCCAACATCCCGCCTGTCCGCATGGCGACTTTTCCAACCTGTAACGACGGCCAGTTATGAACACCATAAATCGCGTCCATAGGGTGTGACTGTAACAAGCCCTCTTCAATCATTTTGGCGGCCCCTGAATCAGCAACCTCTTCAGCAGGCTGGAAAATCAACTTAACAGTTCCGTCAAAATTCCGTGTTTCAGAGAGATATTTGGCTGCCGCCAACAAAGTCGCAGTATGTCCGTCGTGACCGCAAGCGTGCATTTTCCCTTGAGAACGAGAGGCATATGGTAAACTGGTTTTTTCCTCAACTTCCAAAGCGTCAAAGTCAGCCCTCAAGCCAATTGTCTTTCGGCTGGAATTGGCTTGCCCCGTAATCGTGGCAACGATACCTGTTGCAGCCCACCCGCGTTCATATTCAATATGCCATTCATCCAATTTTTTAGCGATCAAATCACTGGCGAACTCTTCCTCATAGGCAACTTGCGGATGTTCATGCAAAGCATGACGGCATTGGGACAGCTCGTCAAAGGACTGGTCCATAGCATCAAAAATCCCCCTCATCTGCTCGTCCGGTTGACAATGGGACGAAGAGCTTTGATGAAGTGCCTGACTAACCACTGACATATTTCTTTACCCCTTGTTGAGAAGAATAGGATGTAAGAACATCCGAAAAACTATTCAGAAAACGGTCACAAATTTCGCGGGTAATCGTCAAAGGTGGCAACACACGCAAAACAGATCCCTGACGACCGCCTCGTTCGATAATAATCTGATGTTCCAACATACCGCGCTTCATATCCATAGCAGCCGCCCCGGGATCAGGAAGATGTTTACTGACCTCCACGCCAATATACAGACCTTTCCCCCGAACTTCACCCAGAATGTCACTATAATTCTGACATAATCCACGCAATTGCTCCGAGAGGTACTCGCCTTGCACGGCTGCATTCTCGACCAACTTGTCTTTTGCAATCGTCTCTAGCAACGCTTGCCCCGCCGTCATAGCATATTGCTGACCTCGAAATGTGCCGATATGCGTTCCAGGTGTCCAACAGTTCATCGCGCTGGTAAATGCAATCAACGCCATCGGAAATCCGCCGCCTATGCCTTTTGAAATCGCGATAATATCAGGCTGCACATCATAGAAATCCGCACAGAACCAATGCCCACACCGACCGAGACCGGCTTGAATCTCATCAAATATCAAAACAATACCAAACTCGTCGCAAATCTTGCGCAGTTCTTGGATAAAGCGTTTCGGAGCAATGACCGTTCCGCCCTCTCCTTGAATAGGCTCGATCAACATAGCTCCGGGAACTCCGGTACCTGAGTGATCATCCTCGAGCATAAGTCTCAATTGCGCCAAACAGAAATCTGTCGCGCTCTCTTCGGTTTGAAACCCTTCGGGAAAACGATACGGGTAAGGATATGGAACAAAGGTCACATCACGCGTGACATTTAGCCCCGCTGCCCGTAAAGAATTGTTGGATGTCACAGACAGCGCACCTTGAGACATGCCGTGATACCCGCCATGAAATGCAAATATGCCCTTACGTCCAGTCTTGATCGCAGCCAATTTCAAAGCGGCTTCTATTGAATCGCCCCCCGTCGGCCCACAAAAGTGAACACGAATGTCTGACTTGTCTTTAAAGGGCAAGCGTGGCAACAAAGTTTGTACAAAATCCGATTCAGAAGATGTCCGCAAATCCAGATGGTTCATCAACGGATTGGCAACACCTGCAATAGCTGCTTGAATGGCGGGGTGGTTATGCCCCAAGAGCAAAGTCCCTGCCCCGCACAAAAAATCAAGATATGGCGTGCCGTCTTCATCATACATGAAGAACGACTCCGCCGATTTAAACACATGAGGAACTGCTTTGGAGTAGCTGCGAGCACCCGACTCCCATGGAAATCCACTCATAACACACACCCTCTGTTATGTTGTTTTATATTACTTTGTACCATAACCTAACTTCGGAATATTTGTCCCCGGAGCAGCAGAGAATTGAGGCGCTTTAGCGGCACGCAATTGCTCGAGATCCTGAGACATATATCCCGGTGCAGGAATACCGTGGTCATACATAGATGCCAATGCTTTCAAGTGTGGCAGATATTCATTCGCCAAAGAGAAGTCGCTCAAGTCCAAAGGAATCTTTATCCCCTTACGCTCGACATATCCTTTTTCGATTGCATCCAAAACCAGCTTCGCATTCTGAGCCACAGCCTCCTGGTCAAGGCGCAAATAGATAAAACCATATCCCAAAGCTTCAGGTGTTTTATCGGCAGGCAATTCTGCAACCTGCAACTCTTCCAATTTTCCACGAGGCATAAACTTCACCCAAGTCATGTCTTCATGAAGCATTTTAACAACTTTAATAGCAGTAGGATCATCATCCACTTCCGCATAAACAAAGCGAAGATTTTCTTCTTTCAAATATGCCATCACAGCTTGGGAAGAAATCATGATTTGGTACAAACCATATCCCAAAGCGCTTTTGGTTCTTTCACCACCCGGAGCTTTCGGGAAGTGTGTTTGACCAATCTCCGTCCAATGCTGTTCAGGCATATCTGGGTCTTGCTTTTGGAATGCGCCGGAAGAGCCGACCAACATACGCTGATCTGTTTCGATCAGGAACATATCGCCGCGACGAACGCAGTCAGGAGTGAGGTCAACACGATAGGCATAATTTTGGTGATCGTGCGCGCCGTAAAATGCAACAACATTGTCTACATCTGACGGGTTAGAAAATCTGAAACGAAAAGCGGCCGGCAAACCTGCTGCCGGATTCGTGACAACTGCGTTAAAAGGTAGCGGTTCAGCAGTCACTGTTGATTTGGTTACGTCGTTCACTTTAGTACTCCTATGTAAAGTTATCGGCGATAGATTGGTAATGTTTCCTAGGAGTCGCGACAAGTTTTTTCTGTAATGCAGCGCACCATATCAAAATTTACATATTGCAAAGTTGCGCTCCGCATTTTCTTCACAGGACATCTTTCCTTTTATGCTTGCAACGCCCCACCCTATTTGATAGAAACTGCCCACCCCAATTCGCGGCCATGGCGGAATTGGTAGACGCGCAACGTTGAGGTCGTTGTGGGCATTAGCCCGTGGAAGTTCGAGTCTTCTTGGCCGCACCATCTCTTATATATAGAGATTGAAAGCAACATGCGCTTAAACGTATTTCTTCAAAGAGCAGGTATCGGCAGCCGACGCGAGGCAGAACGAATCGTGGCGGACGGTCGCGTGACTGTAAATGGTCAAAAGGCGACCGCGACAACCCCTGTCGAGGACGGTGACAAGGTCAAAGTTGACGGCAAGCCTGTAACAATTGATACAGCTCCCCTACCACGCCTGTTTATGCTCTATAAACCTTTGGACTACCTTGTAACAACTTCGGACAACGAAGGGCGCAAGACAGTCTTTGAACTCCCTGCTCTGAATAAAAAAGGCCTGCCGCGCTTGATGAATGTCGGGCGTTTGGACGTGAACTCCGAGGGGCTTCTTCTATTTTCCAGCGACGGCCCACTGGCTCAGGCCATGATGTCTCCTGAAATTGGACTAGAAAGAACGTACCGCATTCGTATCCACGGCCGCCTGAAACCCTATCAAATCGAGCATCTCGGCAAAGGGGTTGTCTCAAACGGCATTCGCTATCGCGGCGCGCAGGTGGAAGAAGAGAAAGAACCGACAGGCCGTAACACTTGGTACAAAATCGTCCTGACCGAAGGCAAAAACCGTGAGATCAGAAAACTCATGGAACATTTCGGCTGCGTGGTGAACCGCCTGATCCGCCAAAGCTACGGACCGTTTAATCTCGGCGACATGAAACAAGGCGATATGCGCGAAATCCCACCACATAAAGTCGAAGCCCTGATCGAAGATCTAAAAAAACGCGGCGCGAAGCTTTAATTTTATTGATAGATTTTCCAATTTTCCTTAAACCATCCATATGGAAACAGTTGAAAGCTTCACATCGGCAGCACAGTTCGATGAACCCGTAACCGACAGGGTCTTTACATTTATTGTCGATAAAAGCACCGGATTATGCTTGGCACAACTCCGCAGCGATGACGATACATGGAGTCTGACTGGTGGTTTGGTTGATCCGGGAGAAACGCCATTGGAAGCTCTTCGCCGTGAATGTTTTGAAGAGATCGGATTCATTCCCTCAGATATAAAAGAGATTTACGGATCATTTGTAAAAAACGAACGTGGAGAAGATAAATATTGCCGGATTTTTCTGGCCACCGTCGAGGATGCAAAGGCTCTGACCTTCTCGCCCTGTCCGGTAGAAGTGCTGGAGTTAAGATGGGTTTCTCATACTCATTGGCCGACACCACCGCACCCCGAGATGGTCAAGCTTTTACAAAACCAGAAAATTATTTCGCATTTGAATCTCTACACCCTCTCCTCACAGGTTCCTTTAGGTATATCTGCTCCCGCTCCTGCTCCAATCGGCAGATGCCCATAAAATATGTTAAACGTTTCGGGTCCATGCGCCATCAGGCTATGACCCGATACACGGTCAGAAAATTTCAAATGAAGAAGGCTCTCCGTAATTATAAAGACACGCTGCACCGCATCCAATCCTCCCCTTGAAAAAAATATGCAAATCTGGTCTGTTAGCGCCAATTATCAAATCAAAACCAATACCAAATTCTTACAGCAAGGAAACACGCCGTGAAAGATACGTTGCGCGACGCCGCTCTCGAATACCACCGTCTCCCGCGTCCGGGAAAAATCTCGATTGTCCCGACCAAACAAATGACAACGCAACGCGATTTGTCATTGGCTTATTCACCGGGCGTTGCAGCAGCATGTGAAGAAATTGAAAAAGATCCTCTGACCGCACTCGACTATACCTCACGTGGGAACGTTGTTGCGGTTATCTCCAACGGAACGGCTGTTCTGGGGCTTGGTGCTATCGGCGCCCTCGCCTCCAAGCCTGTGATGGAAGGAAAATCTGTTCTCTTCAAAAAATTTGCGAATATCGATTCCATCGACATCGAAATCGAAGAACGTGATCCTCAGAAACTGATTGATATTATCGCCTCTCTGGAACCGTCTTTCGGCGGGATCAATTTGGAAGATATTAAATCTCCGGAATGTTTTGAAATCGAACGCACCCTTCGCGAACGCATGAAAATCCCTGTCTTCCATGATGACCAACACGGAACGGCGATTATCTCCGGTGCAGCTATTCTAAACTGGTTGGAAATCACAGGCCGCAAAATTGACGACGTCAAACTGGTTGCCTCCGGTGCCGGAGCTGCTGCTATTGCCTGCCTTTCTATTCTTGTTAATCTGGGGATGCCGAAAGAAAATATCATAGTCTGTGACCGTACCGGTGTTGTCTATAAAGGACGCAACGAAGGCATGGACCCTGAGAAAGAAAAATTCGCAGTCGAAACTGATGCCCGTACATTGGACGATGCCATCAAGGGCGCGAATATTTTCTTAGGACTATCTGCCGCAGGCGCTTTGAAAAAAGAAATGGTTGCAAAAATGGCGGATGCACCGCTGATTATGGCGCTCGCAAACCCGACACCTGAAATCATGCCGGACGAAGCTCTGGAAGTAAAACCTGACGCAGTCATCTGCACAGGTCGCTCCGACTTCCCGAACCAAGTGAACAACGTTTTGTGCTTCCCGTATATTTTCCGTGGAGCATTAGACGTCGGCGCAACGGCGATCAACGAAGAAATGAAAATGGCGTGCGTGCGCGCAATCGCAGCCCTCGCCCGTAAGGAAGTCACGGCGGAAGTCGCAGCGATCTATTCAGAGGAAACTCTGGAATTCGGGCCGAAATATATGATTCCGAAACCGTTTGATCCACGCTTGATTGTGGAACTGCCGATGGCAGTTGCCAAAACAGCAATGGAAACAGGTGTTGCAACACGTCCGATTGAAGACTGGGAAGCTTACAAAAACAAACTGACCCAATTCTTCTATCAATCAGATGCGATCATGCGTCCGGTTTTTGCCAAGGCAAAAGCAAACCCTAAAAAGATTGCATACTGCGAAGGTGAAGAAGAGCGCGTACTTCGTGCAGTTCAAACTGTTGTTGATGAACAACTGGCCCGCCCGATTGTAATCGGTCGTCGTTCTGTCATCGAAAACCGTTTGGAGAAACTGCACTTGCGCATGAAGATTGACCAGGATTTCGATCTGGTTGATCCTCAAAATGATACACGCTACCACGAATACTGGACCGCTTATCACCAAGTCATGCAACGTTCAGGTGTGACCCCTTCTCACGCACGAAATATTGTTCGTACCAATACGACAGTCATCGGCGCCATGATGGTTCACAAAGGCGAAGCCGACGGGATGATCTGCGGCTCTGTTGCCCCATACCGCGAACACTTGAAAACCATCGTCGATGTGATCGGTCTTCGTCCGGGTGTTGAAACAGCGGCAGCGATGATCTGCTTGCTGCACCCGACACGCGGCCCGATCTTTATTTGCGATACGCATATTAACCCCGACCCGAGCGTGGCCCAGATTTCAGAAATGACCATGTTGGCTGTTGAAGAAATCAAACGCTTCGGCATTATCCCGAAAGTGGCGTTGGTATCCCACTCCAACTTCGGATCACACCGCCATGACAGCGCCTTCAAAATGCGTGATGCCTTTTATGACATCAAAATGCGCGCGCCTGATCTGGAAATTGACGGGGAAATGCACGCGGACGCAGCCTTCTCTGAAGAAATTCGTCAACAAATCATGCCGAATTCCACTCTGAAAGGCACAGCCAACTTGCTGATTATGCCAACCGTAGATGCCGCCAACATCACTTATAACGCAGTCAAAGTTCTGGCAGATTGTATCCCTATCGGTCCGATCTTGCTCGGCGTGGCCCAAACAGCCCATATTGTCACGAACGCCGTCACGGCGCGCGGAATTGTCAATATTACTGCTGTATCAACCGTTGGAGCTCAAATCTTCTCCGAAAACGAGGACACTACAAGACTGCTTCAGGATACGGCGGCCTAAAAGATATTTTGGGAAATCATCCCTAGATTAGCCAATTATTTGCTCAAGAGGGGTCTACCCCTCTTGAGCTTTTTAATAAACTCCTCTAAGTAAAGGCATATTAGAAATTCAAGCCATCAAGGAGCCACCGCGATGAGCATTCCGCCAGACTTGCAGGAACATATTGAAGAAGCCAAGGAATCCATTCTGGTTCCTGATGAAGAAATTATGGCATCAGACTTTTTGGGTCTGTCGGATGACGCCATCCGTGAAATTCTCGAAACACTTCAAAATGAAGATGCGGAAAAACTCGACATTCTGTTGGATGATCTGACCACCAGCGATAAAGCCGAACTCTTAGAAAAAGTAACCCTCGAAAACCGCCAAGCGCTGATGCTGGGCTTCTCACAGCATTTTAACGCAGACGTCATTGCGATTTTGCAGGAAGAAATCCGCTCGAGTGTCTTGGAGAAAATGCCCGCCGAGCAAGTTGCAAAAATCATTTCCGATTTGGACAGTGATGACGCGCTAGATATTGTCGGTTCTCTCGATGAAGAGTTCCAGCAAGAAATCATGCGCAAACTCTCGGCCAAAATCCGTATGGCCCTGCAAGAAGGTTTGAACTTTCCGGAAGACTCTGCCGGTCGTCTGATGCAACGGGAATTTGTGGCAATTCCGCAATTCTGGACAGTCGGGAAAACCATTGATTATCTGCGGGCCGCGAAAGACACGCTCCCGGATGATTTCTATGACTTGATCGTGATTGATCCGGGTCACCATGTTGTCGGGGAAATCCCGCTCAACAAACTGGTACGTGCCCAACGCTCGGTTAAAATCGACGACCTGACATTGGACGAAGTCCACCCTATTCCGGCAACTATGGACCAAGAAGAAGTCGCGACACTCTTCCGGAATGAAAATCTGGCTTCCGCACCTGTCGTCGATGAAGACGGACGATTGATCGGGATCATTACCTATGATGACGTTATCTTCGTTATTGATGAAGAAGCAGAAGAAGACTTGCTGAAACTCGGTGGGGTTAAGGAAGACGACTTGTACCGCAACATCGTCACCACCGCGACCTCCCGCTCCCGCTGGTTGCTGATTAACCTCTTCACAGCCTTTCTCGCAGCCTCTGTGATTTCGTTATTCGATGCCACCATCGAAAAAATTGTGGCGTTGGCTATTCTGATGCCGATTGTGGCAGGTATGGGTGGGAATGCAGGAACACAAGCCATGACCGTTGCCGTCCGCGCGATTGCCACCAATGAAATTTCCGGTGCGAACGCATGGCGCGTTATCGGCAAAGAAACGGCCGTGGGCGTTCTGAACGGAATGGTTTTTGCGATTCTGATCGGCATCATTGCCGGTTTCTGGTTCCATGACGCGGGGATCGGGACAGTAATTGCCGCCGCCATGATTATCAACCTGATCGTTGCAGGTTTCTTTGGGTCGTCTATTCCCGTCGTCCTGAACAGATTGAACATTGACCCTGCTGTGGCCTCTTCGGTCTTTTTGACCACCATGACGGATGTGATCGGCTTCTTTGCCTTTTTGGGACTGGCATCGATTTTTCTGCTTTAGATATTATATAAACCCTAATTAACCCTGTATTTATTGGGGCTTTCTGTGTTAAAACCCGCCCCACAGCATAAAAACGGATGTACGAAATATGGGCAGAAACAAGAACACAAAACGCAAATCCATAGTTGTAAGACCGTCCCGTAAATCGAACGGAACGTCTCCTTCTATTCTGCGCCGCTTGATTAAGTGGGGATTTGTGTTGGGCTTGTGGGGTGTATTGATACTGGCTGCCATTCTGGCCTGGTTTGCCAAAGACTTACCCAACATCATCGAGAACCCGCATTTCGAACGTAAAATCTCCATCACTGTCTTGGCAAATGATGACTCGGTTATCGCGCGTTACGGCGACATCAAGGAAGGCAACGTGACGGCAGATAATCTGCCCAAAAATGTTACCAACGCCATTTTGGCAACCGAAGATCGCCGCTTCTATTATCACTTTGGTCTTGATCCGATTGGTCTGGCTCGCGCTATCTTTGTCAACATGACCAATAAAGGCTTGCATCAGGGCGGATCAACCATCACACAACAGCTTGCAAAGAACTTGTTCCTTTCTCAGGAGAAAACCTACAAGCGTAAAATTCAGGAAGCCCTCCTCGCGGTCTGGTTGGAACATGAGTTAACCAAAGACGAAATTCTGGCAGCCTATATGAACCGTGTTTATCTCGGCGCAGGAACCTACGGCGTCAAAGCAGCTGCCAAAGTTTATTTTAACAAGGATGTTCAGGATTTGAACTTGCAGGAAGCCGCTGTTATCGCAGGCCTCTTGAAAGCTCCATCCAGATATTCGCCGCTTTCAAATCCGAAAGCTGCACAAGAACGTGCAAAGACCGTTCTCTCTGTGATGCTCGATGCAGGCTATATCACCAAACAACAATATGAAACAGCAAGCGCGCAAACCGTCAAACGCGCTAAGGAAGAAAAAGAAGATCAAGCCGCACGCTACTTCTCTGACTGGGCGGTTGATAATCTGGAAGAAATTATTGGAACACCGACAACTGACATTATCGTCAGAACAACCATGGACCCTCAAGTCGAGGCAAGCACCGCAAAAGTTTTGAAAAAATCTATTGAGGATAACGAAGCAAAATCCGACGTGACACAGGCGGCCTCTGTTGTGCTGCGTCCGGACGGCAGCATCGTCGCCATAGTCGGCGGTGTAGATTATAACGAGAGCCAGTTTAACCGCGCCACCCAAGGCCTGCGCCAACCGGGGTCTTCCTTTAAGCCGTTCGTCTATCTGGCGGCCATTGAAAAAGGGGCAAATGAAGACACGCTGATTGAAGACTCTCCGATAACAGAGGGCAAATACCGCCCCACTAACTTTGCCAATAAATATTACGGCGAAGTGCGTATGATTGATGCCCTCACTATGTCGCTCAACACAGTTGCCGTCAAACTTGCCAAAGCCGTCGGCATTGAAAATGTCATCGGTGTTGCACGCCGCATGGGAATTACTGCCGATCTTGAACCGAACCTCTCTCTCGCTTTGGGAAGTTCGGAAGTCCCAATGATTCAAATGGCAGGTGCTTACGCAACCATCGCCAGCGGCGGATATGCGGTTGAACCATTCGGTATTAAAAAGATTGAAGAAAAAGAAACAGGCAACGTTCTTTATGAGCATAAGGCTAGCTCTTCTCCGCGCGTCTTCCGCCCGCGTGACATTCAGGTTCTTGTAAATATGATGATCTCGGTTGTTCAAAACGGGACAGGTCAAGGCGCGAAATCTTCCTTCTTTGCGGCGGGAAAAACAGGAACATCCCAAGACCACCGTGATGCATGGTTTGACGGTTTCTCTCAAGACTATATCGCTGTTGTGTGGTTCGGGAATGATGACAACACGCCGATGAAACGTGTGACAGGTGGCTCGCTGCCGGCACGCGCATGGCGGGACATTGTTGCCAGTGCCAAGGCAGATCCATCACCTTCAAAATACAAATTGATTAAAGACAGTTCCGGATCTTCAGGATTTGCAGATTTGCTGGATAGCTTGATGTCGACATCCTTCCCTGACCTCATCGGAGAAAACGGTAACGGCAATGTCCAATCCAGACCGTATAACACATCAAACGACCCCAACTATTTCAAACCGGATCGTCCGGGCGATCGTGTCGGATATGGCAGATTCAATGATTAATTGTAGGCTTGCATCCTTCAACTGTATATAAAACGCCCCCCCACGAAGTTTCTACTTTGTGGGGAGTTTTTTTCACCTAAACTAAATCCCGAATTTTATTGATTCCGGTTAAGAATTTATATATAAATCCTATGCTATTATATATAGAATTATATAACATTTAAAAAGGGAAGATGAAGAGATGATAGCTCCAATCATATACTTGGCCTTGGCGGTAGCAGTGGCTTGGTTAATCACACGGTTTTTCGTGTATGTGCGTTCGGACGAGATCGCCATTATCGAACAACGCTTTTTCGGGATGCCTCTCGAACAAGGCCGCGTGTTTGCGCTCGAAAACCAGATCGGTTTAAAAGCCAGATACTTTACTCCCGGTCTGCACTTTGTGCTGTGGCCGATTATCAACGTTGTCACCAAGCCGGACTTTGTGGTCATCGGCGCAGATGAACTCGGAATTGTCGAAGCCACTGACGGAGCCTCTCTTGAGTCTGGCCGTATTTTTGCGGACGACCCGGCTGGTCAACATCACAACAACTTCCAGAACCCTGTCGCGTTCTTGAAAGCCAACGGTATCCGCGGGAAGCAATTGCGTTTCCTGACCAACGGAACGTTCAAGATCAACCCGTATTTATTCAAAGTGACCAAGATCAAAAAGACCATCATTAAAGAAGGTCAGATTGGTGTCGTGACGGCTATGGACGGTATGGCATTGGAAGCAGGTCAGATTTTGGGTAAAAGTGTGGACGACCACTCCCACTTCCAGCGCGCTGAAGCGTTCTTGAAAAACGGCGGGGAAAAAGGTCCACAGATCGACTTCCTGCGTCCGGGGACATATAACATCAATACCGAAGTGTTCAAAGTCGAAGTGTTTGATGCCACCTATATCGGCGAAAACCAGATCGGGATCGTCGAAGCAATGGACGGTTTGCCGATGGATACAACAGACGTTGTCGTGCCGACACCAGAAGGACACAACAACTTCCAAAACGGCCAAGCCTTCTTGAATAACGGCGGACACCGCGGCCCACAAGAACGCATCCTGACCCCTGGGACCTACTACATCAACCCGTACCTGTTTTCGGTGACAACCCGTCAACAAACCGTGGTGAACAAAGGTCAGGTCGGCGTGTTGATCTCGAACATCGGGAAAGACCCGTCAGGCTACACGCCTCCAGTAACTTCAGCAGGTGAAGATGCGTCCGACGAAGCGGCAACAACACGTCACGTGGTCTCCAAAGGCTATCGCGGTATTCAGCGCGAAGTGCTTGGCCCGGGTGCGTACAACATCAACCCTCTGGCCTATGTTGTGATCATTATTCCGACCACAATGCGCTCGCTGGATTGGAGTGGTGAACGCCGTACCGCAGGAGCAGAAGGCATGAGCTTTGATCCGTTCCAAGTGGTGTCACACGACGGTTTCCCGATGCAAGTCGAGGTCCGTTGCCAGTACCGTATCCTGCCTGAGAACGCACCGTATGTTGTGCAAAAACTCGGCTCGATCACGGAACTGGAAAGCAATGTGATCCACCCGCAAATTGACGGTATCTTCCGTGCGCAAGTTGCCCGCTCCCCTGCGATTGCTTACCAGCAAAACCGCGCGGAAGAGCAAGACGCCGCAGAAGATGCAGTCCGTGATGATCTCAAGAAGTACCGTGTTGATGTTGTATCGGTGATGATCACCAACATCCATCTGCCCGAAGCTTTGATGAAAACCACGCAGCAGAAGAACCTTGCCGAGCAGGAGAAATCCATGTACGACGCGAAGCAACAAGCTGAGGTACGCCGTATCGAGTTCGAAAAAACCAAAGCGGAAGCAGACGCTCAGGTGGACATTATTACCGCAGAAGCAGGTATTAAAGTGGCCCAGCACGAAGCACGTCAGGTCGAAGAACGCGCACGCGGTGATGCAACGCGTATCCGTATGCTGGCCGAAGCCGAAGCAACACAGACCACACAGATCGGTGATGCAGAAGCAGAAGTCATTCGTGCGAAAGGTGAAGCCCAAGCGAAAGCCTACCATGATCAGGTCAATGCCCTGACCGCCCAAGGTGTAACAACCGTGGAAATCATGAAAGCGATTGCAGGCGCAGGCCTCAAGATCACACCTGATGTTCAGGTCACAGGATCGGCAGGCGGCGCCCTCGACGGTGGCTTAATGCAGGTCATCCTCTCCCGTATGGTCCAAGACCAAACAGGAATCCCGACAGGTGGCCCGACAGGTGGCAAGGCTGACAAAATCGCGTCGTAATCAATCGACTCCTAAAGAAATAAAAAGATCCCCCGAAACCATTCGGGGGATTTATCATCTGCAATACAAGACTTGACAAACCCTCAAAATTACAGGAATATATTCTTAATAACCGCCACGATTACATCTGGCGGATTTTTTATGCCTGAAATTCAAGGAGCTTTTCACTATGGGACTGATAACCTCAATCACTGGCCTCATCACGGGGTCGGTGGGAAACAACATGGACAATCACGAAGACGATGTCCTGAACGTCAAACGCAACCTGAACAAAGCAGGCTATTTCGACGGTCTGCACAAAGATCCCGAACCCCACGGCTTTATCACACGCGAAATGGATAACGGGATTAAAATGTTTCAAAAAGACAACGGCCTAAAAGTCGATGGCATTCTGCGCCCACACGGTGAAACTGAAAATACATTAAATTCTATACTCCAAGATATTGGGGATGACATCGAAAAAGAGGAATTACCGCCACAACAAAATAGTAAAAAAATGATTCCGGGAACAAATATTCCGGACGAAGGTGTATGGGAGGGTGAAATACCCTATGGCAACAGATTCGACTTTAAGCCTGACCAGAAAACAATTCCTATTCCTCAAATCATACCGCCAAAACGTGACATTGATCCGACGATGGAACTCCCGTATGATCCTATAGACAAAAAATTCATCAGGAAATATAGAGATATTTAAATGAGGATTCTATTGAGATATTGCCTTGTATTCTGCACAATCATTCTTTGTTCTCTTGAAGTTAAGGCCGAAACATATTTCTTGAGTATTAAGCAGGCCGCTCAGAAAATCTCTAAAGCTTACTTGCAAACATGCAGCCCTGAGACGTCACCATGTACCTTCAATATTCCTGTTACACTTGAACATGAAAATACAAAAAATATTAAAGTTGCCATGGAAATAAAAGAGGAGCCCTATATTCGTTTACAATTCTATTGGGATCAGGTTCTCTTGGAAACGAACAATCCCGGACAGAGTTATCATACGATTTTAGCAGGCTCTTCTAATGCAAAAACATCTCCAAGACACATCAGACTATACGTGCCAATTCCACCAGAGAAAAAGCCAAAAGATAGTCAATCAGTCTTAAAATATTCGGAACAGGTACTCACTACACTAGAAGTTCATGCTACCAAGGGAATGAAATAAAAAGATCCCCCGAAACCATTCGGGGGATTTATCGTCGGGGGAGAAAAATTATACGACTACACATGAACGCCTGAATAAGACCCCACCTCTATCGTCGGGACATCCCGCTTGAACGCTGCAAACTTATCTTCGCCGATGTCGTCCCAGTGACGTTTTAAATCCCACATCGCCGGATTAGCCGACCCGATCTCTGTCACCTCGCGCATCATCGCCGCATCGACAAATTCAAGATAACGTTCAGGGAATGAGACACGCGGCGCACGCAATCCCAGATCAACCAGAACCTTCGCGACATATGCATCATCAAAGACCATCATATCCGCCACAAACTGGATCGTGGACAATACGCGAATATCTTCTCTGGATGTCGGAACAGTTCTGACATGACGCATAAACCGCGCATACATATCCATCTCAACCTTATCACTCTCGGTCGGATGTTCAGGAGGCAACGGCAAAATAATCCGCTCGACCGCTTTTATCATCTGGGTATTCTGACTTTTCGGGTTTTGAGTGTCTGGCATGATAACCTCCGTATTCTTTTTTTCGGGCTTAAAACCATCCTTGGAGATTCGTCTTAACGACTCCTTAACAACGCGAAAAACGGGCCTTTTGGCCCGTCAATCCTGTGGATAAGTTGCTTCGGAAGCTACTTTGAGAAACAATCGAAGATTTGAGCAGTCTTACAGACGATCACAACTTCCTGTAACGACCTATAGGGATAAGAATCGATACAAGACATCATTAAACGCGCGGCTTTGCGCGGCGGGTAATCTCTCCCTCCCATGCCGAGCGCCGGAAAAGCCAGAGTTCGGAACCCTGCCCGATCACAGCTTTCCAGCATACCTGTCACGCATTTTTTCAAGGCACGCTCTTCATCATCCATCCCGCCGTCCCATTTGGGCAGCACGCCCACGACTAAGCGCGGGGATGAGGCAATTTGAACGGGTAAAAGGAATGAATCACCGCGTTTCGGCTGGATAAAGTTCTCCAAAAGATGAACATCAAGTTTTGGCCCATAATGCGCCAGAATACGCAGCCCCAGCGAACTCTCCCAAGATAGGTTCTCGGGCAGAAAGAAGCCTCTTGCATCGGTTTCCTGAGACTGGGTAAACTGCAGGAAATCCGCTTGAACAATCCTCAATTTTATTGGCTTTTGAGGGTTGGATGTCGGGGGAGTGTCTGGTAGGGTTGATGTCATGTTTAAAGCGCTTCAAATTTCTTTTATCTGTTTATTGTTTTCCACATCTGCACCTGTTTCTGCATTTGCAGACGGACCTGACGGCTCATCACCGGAAGTCGCGTCAGCACTTGCATCGCAAGGACTGGCTATGGTCGGAGACGCAAAATTACCACCTGAGTCTACTCATTTTGGCTATGCAAATCCAGAGGCTCCCAAAGGTGGGCAGTTTCGCCGTGCGGCGTTCGGAACTTTTGACACGCTGAACCCTTTCTCTCTTAAAGGAAATTCCGCCCAAGGCCTCAATCTGGTCTATGACCGGCTGATGGCCCGCAGTTGGGACGAACCCTTTACGCTTTACCCTCAAATTGCCGAATCGGTCTCTGTTGCCGATGATCGGTCCGCCATTACTTTTACCCTGAACAAGAATGCAAAGTTTCAGGACGGAACACCTATTACACCAGAAGACGTTGAATTTTCCTTTAACACTTTGAAGGAAAAAGGACGCCCGAACATGCGGAACGTCTATAAACTAGTCAAAAAGGTGAGTAAAAAAGACGCACAAACCATTACCTTCACACTGGGTACAGGATATGACCGCGAAACCGTGATGATCTTGGCCATGATGCCGGTTCTCTCGAAAAGCTGGTGGGCTGGGAAAGACTTCAATAAAACAACACTGGATATTCCGAACACGTCCGGACCTTACAAAATTGCAGATGTCTCGGCAGGAAGAAAAATCACCTATGAACGTGACCCGAATTACTGGGGAGCAGATCTGGTAGCTGCGAAAGGTCAATATAACTTTGATAAAATCAGCTTCGATTATTTCCGCGACCAAACAGCCGCGTTTGAATCCTTCAAAGGCGGAGAGTTGGATGTATGGGTCGATTCCGATCCGGGCCACTGGGTCTCGTCATACGACATCCCGTCCGTATCGTCAGGCATGGTCAAAAAAGAGGAAATCAAACACGGTCGCGTCGAACGGATGTGGGGCTTTATCTTCAACACACGTCGCCCGCCATTTGATAATGACAATGTCCGCCGCGCGCTGTCTTTGATGGTCGACCATGACTGGATTAATCGCAATATTTTCCACGACCAATATCAAGTGACAACCAGCTACTACCCGAACTCGGAACTGGCAGCGACGGATGTCCCTTCACCTGAAGAACTGTTACTTCTCAACAAATACAAAGACACTCTCCCGACAGAAATCTTCGGCCCAGCATGGCAAGCACCGCCGTCAGGTTCCATGGTGGCGACACGCGCAAATCAGGTCAATGCTGATAATCTTTTGAAAGAAGCCGGATGGATTGTCAGGAACGGTCTCCGTGTTAATGAGCAAACCGGCGCGCCGTTCAGCTTTGAAATTGTTCTGTCGTCTCCTGAAGATGAAAAACTCGCAATCTCTTACAAAAAAGCGCTCGAACGTTTAGGCATTACCGTCACGCTGCGCACGCTCGACGCCGCAGCCTTTCAGGATCGTCTCAGTGCCTATGACTACGACATGATTTTGCATTACTGGCAAAACACACTGTCTCCGGGAACGGAACAAGCCCTGTATTGGGGATGTGCCGCAGCCAAAATGAACGGCAGCTTTAATTTTGCTGGCATTTGTAATCCTGCAATCGAAGATCTGGTTGCAAAAATTCCGAACGCCCAATCCCGCGAAGAAATGGTGACAACAGTACGGGCACTCGACCGTATCCTGACATGGGAAAACTATGCCGTTCCCCTCTTCTACAGTGACCACGACAATGTGGCCTACTGGAGTCAAGCGGCACACCCCGAACAGCCATCACTTTATGGAAATATTCTGGAGAGTTGGTGGTCTATTCATCCCGATGCACCAACGCCCCAATAACGATCGGGAACCTAATAAAAGTATCGGGACAGTCAAATCAACATTGAGTCAAATCAAAACCTCTGTTACGGTAACAACGTCTTGAATCATCAACTGATTAAGGTCTATTGAATGGCAAAATCACATTTTCTACTCTTCTCCTGCCTGACAACGCTGGCATTATCCGCTTGCAGCACAGAAATGAACAAAGAATTCGAAGAAAACGGTCGCTACTGGCAAAGAATCGGGACAACCGACTCGATTTACCAACAAGGTCCGAAAGCCCAGCAAATGCTGTTTCAGGATTTGGCGAACTGCACCGCAGTCGTGAATGAAATGGAACGTATGGGCGCGATTAAAGAAGCTGTTCCTGCGGAAACATGGGATGCAGATGCCAACAAAATTATTCCTGGCTCACCTGAATCCCGTATGGGCAACTGGGACACTCCGGAACGTGACGGCTATATGCGCACTGAAATGTATGACTTCCACGACTTTGAAGGCTGCATGACGTCCAAAGGTTGGGAACGCGTCAAATACGTGAACTACAAAACCGAAGAACGCGCTCGCGATACCTACCTCGACACAATCGGCTACGAGAAATATCGCACCAAAGTGTATGAGAACACACCAAAAGCAAGCACATACAACAACTAAAAGAATTCATAAAAAAACCCCCGAGAAATCGGGGGATTTTTTATGCGGCTTTTCTTTGGGAATGAAGAGAACACACGGCCTTATAAACTGCGTCGACCGTGAGACTTCCCATTAATGACTGCGTCAATGTTCTGGAACTATATCCTTCATACGCTGTCAGCTCGTCAAATGTCTCTGGCGTACGAACATAGGTCGCACATGGCCCGAACGGCGCATAAATTTCAGGATAACTAGCCCCGAACAACCCGAGTGTCGGAACACCTGCCGCGGCCGCGGCGTGCATTAAACCTGAATCATTTCCGATATAAAACTGACATCGTGCGAGACATGCTGCTGCCTCACCGGGCGTTCCCTTGGCAATCAAATCCAGTCCCACCCCATCGGGCAAGCTGGACAACAAGTCCCGCGCAGGAGCTTCCTCACCGGGGGCCGCAAAGACAGCCACACGCCATCCTGCAAACGGCCCGTCTTTTGAAATCAATCGTGTCGTCAATCCCTTGAAATTTTCAATCGGCCATGTCTTACCAATCCAGTTTGCCGTCGGCCCGATCCCCAGAACAGGCACCTGCCCCTCAGGGATTAAAGATGCCGCTTTATCCTGCTGCGCCGCGGAAAACCACATGCGCGTGGCGGGGGGCTCAGAAATTCCTAATACAGCAGCATTTTGTTGGGATTTATGGGCAGATTTGTTGATTTTATGACCCATAATATAGCGACGATCCGCCAGAACCAGTCGCGAAACGGCAGAATCGCGTAAATCCACGACAATATCCCATTTTTTTAGGCCAACAATCTTCCAAAGCCCTATCCAATGGCGATTCCAGCTCTGTTTTTTCATGGAAATAATTTGCTCGAGCTGGGGAACGCCTTCATATAAAGACACAACCAGAGGTCCGCAAGCGACCGTTAATCGGGAATCGGGATATTTGCTCAGCAAATAATTCAGTATCCCGTTGGACAAAACGGCATCGCCGATACGGCTGGACGTAATAAATAATATTTTTTCATGCATAATCAGCAACATACAGGCTTTTTGGCAAAACGAAAATAATAAAATCTTGGCTGGACAAGACCGCCCTTTTTGTCTATAAACGCCAAACCAAAGATCAAACGCCTGTTTTAGGGCAACTGATCTGAACCAAGAGAATTTTCTGAGTGGCTAGGAACAAGCGACGTAGACAATCAGAAAATACGAAGGTTCCATGATGCCTAAGTAGCTCAGTTGGTAGAGCAAGCGACTGAAAATCGCTGTGTCGCTGGTTCGATTCCGGCCTTAGGCACCACTTTTCCTTATCCCTTCTAATTACTTGTTATACGTGCAATAATCGGATTTCTCCCGATTAGAAATTCCTGATATGATGTTTAGCCTGCGTCACGCGATTCTCGCAATTTTACAAATAAAAAACATTTAATCTGCATACTAATAAAATGCCATTTAAAAGCACTGACATGAAATCTCAACGGGATCGGTTTTTGGCCTTTGCCTTCGCAGCAGCTGACCTGTTGATCGAAATCAAACAGAATGGCGAAATTTTATATACATCGGGAGCTGTGCGCGCCATTACGGGTTACGATGACGAGGAGCTGAAAACCAAAAACTTTCATGACTTGTTCACATCAAATGATAATACCTTGGTGTCCTCAATTACCCAACATACGGGCGTCGGATCAAAACATGGCCCTTATTTGATGAAAATCATGCATAAGGACGGCCTATCCGACGAGAAGCATATTTTCCTCTCGAGCTTCACCTTAAAAGAAGAAGGTCCGATCTATATTGCTGTCTCTCTTGCGGACGCCCTTCTCAGCTTTATTGAATTTTCCAAAGCAGAAACATCCTTGCATGCCATTCCGAACATGAAGGACTTCGAGCAAATCCTGCGCAAAAAAATCTCCAACATCAGTGCAACACAACAAGCCGTAGATGTACAAGTTCTTCAACTGGAAGGTATGGCAAAATTCCAGAACCAGCTGGATGCCAACACTTGGGCAGGTCTTACGGCGGCAATTGGCCAATTGATGATGGAATCGTCATTGGACGGAGAAACTGCCGTTAAAGTCGATGATGAAAAATATCTGCTCCTGAAAGACGGAGAAACCAATCAAGAAGAAATTCTCCAAAAGAAAATTATGGAGATTGCTGAAAAATATAACATTGCCGATGCCATCAACCTACAATCAAAAAGCATTGAAGGTGATTTGTCGGCGCTCTCGGCGCGCGAAGCCACACGCGCCGTGCTCTACACGATGAACAAGATGGAGCAACAAGGTCTCGATGCTGTCGGAGATGATTTGAAAGGCTCCTTCTCCGCCTTCCTTGAAGAGAATGCAATCAAGATCAGCAACCTGAAACGCATGATCTCGCATCAGGATTTCCAAATAAAATTCCAGCCGATTGTCATGCTGGATCGGGAAAACGTATCCCACCATGAAGTTCTGGTCAGATTTAACTCCGAGAAATCACCGTTTGAACTGATTACCATGTGTGAAGATATTGGCCTTTCGCCCGACCTTGATCTTGCGATTTGCCGCCAGACGCTCAAATACATTGACCAAAAAGGTAAGAAAAACAATATAGGACAACTGGCCGTGAACATTTCAGGCCAATCCATCCAAAGCGATAAATTTGTCAAAACCCTATTGGAAACGCTTAAAGAATATTCCGGTGCCGCGAAAAGTCTGATGTTCGAGATCACGGAATCCAGCGAAATCAAAGACCTTGATAAAGTTGATGGTTATATTCAAGAACTCCGCGGTAAAGGATATCCGGTTTGTCTCGATGATTTCGGTGCAGGCGCAGCCTCCTTCCAATATCTCCATAAATTACAAGTCGACGGCGTTAAAATTGACGGGGCGTATGTGCGCAACGTTCTGACATCGACCCGCGATGCCACCATGGTCAAAAACATGACCCAGATGTGCCATGAAATGGGTGTTTACGTTGTGGCGGAAATGATCGAAAACGAAGATCAGAAAGAATTCTTGCGCGCTATCGGCGTTGACAAAGGCCAAGGATGGTTGTTTGGTAAAGCAGAAGATAAACCGCTTCCTGTTGACCCTTAACACCGAAACCAACCTGATATGGATTTTGTAACACATCCCCATCGTGGCCTTGTATCCGTCATCGGCGAAGAGGCACAAAATTTCTTACAAAATATTATTTCGAATGACATCACCGCATTGGACTCGTCCCCGATGTTGTACGCCTGCCTTCTGACAGCTCAGGGAAAATTCCTGCATGATTTCTATGTCACAAGAACCGATAACGGCTACATTCTGGAATGCGAAGGCGGGGAACGCACACTTGATCTGGCAAAACGTTTAAATCTGTATAAGCTCCGCGCCAAAATCACCATCTCGGCGCAGGATGATATTACAATTTATGCAACAGAAACAATGCGCAGCACCGCACGTCCACAGGGATCAGAAACGCCCTTCACGGAATGGGATATGGCCCGTATCACAAGGGGCCAGCCGGATGGCTCGCGAGATGCAGAAATTGGCATCTCTACATTAGCAGAGCTTAATCTGGATGAAACAGCTGTCTCCTACACCAAAGGCTGCTATGTCGGTCAGGAATTGGTGGCCCGCATGCATAACCGCAATCTGGGCAAAAAACATCTGGTTGCCGCCCGTTTCAAATCATCCCCGCCTGCATGGGGCGAAGAGATAGAAAACACTGGATTCATGCGCTCTTCATGTGGCAATCTGGGCTTGATTTTAATGAATCGCGACCGCGAGACCGAGCTAAGAAACACACAAAACAATGACAGCGAAATATATCTTCTGGGATTGTGACTCCACCCTCATAGAAAATGCCGAGCTGCATTGGCAGAAACATCTGGCTGTCACAAAACACCACGGGTTTGACATCAAACCTGAATACCGCGAACTCTTCTATCACAATAACGGCGAACAAAACTGGCGCATGATGCATGATGAACTTGGGTTTCATGTCCCAATGGATCAATATCTTCGCGAGATTGACGCATGGTATCACGCAAAGATTCTTGATATCCCGCTGCGCCCGGGCGTTGGAAAAGCTCTGGAGCATTTCAAAAACACAGGCGCAAAACAATGCGTTGTCACAAACGCACGGACAGCCTCTGTCCGCCCAATGCTCGAAAACAGAGGCCTGATGCCGTATTTCGAATTTATCCTATGTAAGGAAGACTACCCAAATCGCAAGCCTCACCCTGCTCCCTATGCGACGGCCCACGCCCGCATGGAAGAATTGGAATCTGCCAACATCAACAAACAGGATTGCATCGCCATTGAAGACGATCCGTACGGTGTTGAATCTGCTATGGCTGCGGGAATACCCGTTATTCACCGCCGCCTAAAAAAAGATAGCGTACCCGTTACAGGCGCACTTGCTTCCGTCTATGACGAAGACGAATTTCTAAAAGCATTGCTCGGATAATAAAAATGGCAACTGCACTTCAACTCACCGACAAAGCCAAAAAACTTGCAAATGCGGGCCAGTTCGAAAATGCGATTGCCTTGCTGAAACAAAGCCTATCCCTTGACCCGAACCAACCGGAAGCATGGCGGCATATCGGCTATATTTCGATTTTCGGCACGGTCGATTTCGCAACGGCTGTTGATGCCCTCGCACAATCTCTGACACTTGATCCTGTGGACGCACAAACCTATTACCTGATGGGATATGTTTCCCAACAAATGAACCAGATTGATGACTCAATTGAACTCTTTCGCATCGGTCTGGAATATGACCCGTCCCACGTTGAAATGTTATCATTCCTCGGCATGGGGTATCTGTACAAAAGGAAATTTGATGATGCAAAAATGCTGGTCTTACAAGCATTGAGCCTGAAACCTGACAATATCAAAGTCTTTTTAAATGCGCTCAACATCGCGGAAATCCTGCCTCTGGACGATTTCGAACGTGCACAAATCACGGCCGCCATCAAGAAAGTCGAAAAACTTCCTGCCTTCAAAGAAAATATTCTGCTCTTTGAAGCCAAAGAACTCTTCTCCGAAAAACAATATGACGAAGCCAAAAAGCGTCTCTCAAAAATCAAAGATAATATTGAACAATTGGGAGCCGCAAAGAATTTTCTCTTGGGGGATATTTCCCGCCGCGAAGGTGACCATGACGCCGCGCACGGTTTCTATGCAAAAGCCAACCGCATGCAGAAAAATTCGACCGAAGGACGCCGCTATAAACTCGAGACCATCACAAATCTGATTGACGATACGCTTACTCTTCTCGATCAGAACTTCTCGAACGATTTAGAAACGGTCATTGAACAAAACAAAATCGAGCGCCCCTACCCTGACCCCGTATTCTTGATAGGGTTTCCGCGATCCGGCACAACGCTCACGGGGAAAATCCTCGATACGCATCCGCAATTATTCACAGCCGACGAATTTAGTGCCATAGACCAGATCAAAGTGCACATGCAACAACAATACGGACTTGATCTCCCGCGCGATATTCCGAAATTGACGTCAGAACATCTGGCCTTCATGCATAATCTTTATAACTTGAAGCAATCAGGACTTCCTGCCGCCCAACAAGATCATATCTTTATTGACAAGATGCCGCTCAACACGCTGCACGTGCCGATCATTCATGCATTGTTCCCGAACGCGCGCTTTATCTATGTTACGCGCCATCCGCTTGATTCAGTTCTAAGTAGCTTCATGCAATATTTTGCCCTAAACGCCGCCATGTATCACTTTCTCGATATTGAAACAGCCGCGCATCTTTACAAGAAAACACGAGAACTCTGGCTCAAAGAAAAAGAAATTCTTCCCCTTAAATATCATGAGCTGCGCTACGAAAACCTCGTCAATAATTTCGACGAAGAAGTCGGGAAAATGCTCGAATTTATTGGGGTTCCGTGGAACGATGCCGTACATGAGTTTTATAAAGAACGTGCCGACGGCCCAACAACGCTTTCCCCATCCCGTACACAGATCACAGGAAAGTTGACCAGCGAACCGCAAGGCCGCTGGAAGAAATATCGTCCGCATCTGGAAAAAGCGATAGAAGTTCTAGAGCCGGTCATAACCGAACTCGGTTACGACCTTGATAAGAATTAGGCAACAGCCTTAAGCTTCTTTGCTCGCGCAGCCCGCAAAGCCGCTTGAGCCGCAGCCAGACGTGCAATCGGCACACGGAACGCTGAACACGACACATAATCAAGCCCTGCACGTTCGCAGAAATCAATCGAGTCAGGATCGCCGCCATGCTCACCACAAATACCGAGCTTGATATCAGAGCGTGTCTTACGACCGCGCTCAACCGCCATCTCGATCAATTGCCCGACACCTTCTTGATCCAAAGACACAAACGGGTCTTTGGCGAAGACACCGCGGTCCACATAGAATGGCAAGAATGATCCCGCATCATCGCGGCTCATCCCGAGCGTTGTTTGCGTCAAATCATTTGTCCCAAAACTAAAGAATGCTGCATCTTCCGCAATCTCGTGTGCCATCAAGGCCGCACGCGGTAACTCGATCATGGTGCCAACGATATAAGGAAGCGTTTTTCCATTTTTGGTATAAACACGCGCAGCCACCTGATCGACCATTGCTTTCAGAACAGACAATTCTTTCTTCGTAGCAATCAACGGGATCATAATTTCCGGCACGACGTCAGACTCAAGTGCAGCCTCGAAAATCGCAATCACTTGCATCTCGTATATCTCGGGATAGCTCATACCCAAACGACACCCACGGTGACCGAGCATCGGGTTGGCTTCGGACAACTCACGCAAACGCGCACGAACCTTATCTTCTGAAAGCTTCACAACATTTGCGAATTGCGCAACATCTTTATCTTCATGCGGCAAGAACTCATGAAGCGGCGGATCAAGCAAACGGATCGTAACAGGCAATCCTTTCATGATCTCGAACAACTCTTTAAAGTCTCCGCGCTGCGCAGGAAGCAATGATTTCAAAGCTTCACGACGCCCTTCTTCAGTCTGCGAAAAAATCATCTCGCGGACTTTTTGAATACGTTCAGGATCAAAGAACATATGCTCTGTGCGGCACAGGCCAATTCCTTCCGCTCCGAAATCGCGTGCGACTTTGGCATCCAACGGCGTTTCGGCATTGGCGCGAACTTTCATACGACGCGCACCATCTGCCCATCCCATAACCGTTTCGAAATCACCGGATAGTTTTGGCTGCAATGTCGGCACACGGCCCTTCATCACTTCGCCTTTTGTTCCGTCAATAGTAATCAAATCCCCTTCGGAAATGGTCTGACCACCCGCCAACATAGTTTTGGCCTTCATATCAATCTGGATAGTGCCTGCACCTGCCACGCACGGACGTCCCATACCGCGCGCCACAACAGCCGCGTGAGAGGTCATCCCGCCGCGCGTTGTCAAAATTCCGCGTGCCGCGTGCATTCCGTGAATATCTTCAGGCGACGTTTCAATCCGCACCAGAATAACATCCTCTCCGTTATTCCCGCGACGCTCGGCTTCATCAGCATTAAATACTGCCACACCGCTCGCAGCCCCCGGAGACGCAGGCAATCCCTTGCCAACCACATCCCGCGGTGCATTCGGATCCAGCATCGGGTGAAGCAACTGATCAAGAGCAGACGCATCAATACGAAGAACGGCTTCTTCTTGAGCAATCAGTTTTTCGGCAACCATATCAACGGCAATTTTGAGAGCCGCCGCCGCCGTGCGTTTTCCGCTACGGGTCTGGAGCATATAAAGTTTACCCTGCTGCACCGTAAACTCGATGTCCTGCATATCCTTGTAATGATTTTCAAGCTGAGTGCGCACATCGCACAACTGTGCATAAACTTCCGGCATCACCTCTTCCATAGATGGCAGAGTGCTGCCCTCTTTTTCACGCGCAGCCTTAGAGAGAGGTTGCGGCGTACGGATACCCGCCACCACATCTTCACCTTGCGCATTGACCAGATACTCGCCATAGAAATAATTCTCGCCCGTGGACGGATCACGGGTAAAGGCAACACCTGTCGCACAATCATCTCCCATATTGCCGAACACCATCGCCTGCACGTTCACAGCAGTACCCCAATCTTCAGGGATAGAATGAATTTTGCGGTAAGTCACAGCGCGCGGCGTCATCCAAGATTTAAACACCGCACCAATTGCCTGCCATAACTGCTCTATCGGATCTTGAGGAAACGGACGCCCCAATTCGCGCTCGACCAATGCTTTATATTCGCCGACAATTTCTTTCCAGCCTTCGGCAGGAATATCCGTATCATTGGTCAAAGAATGATCGCGTTTATAATCATCCAGAATATCTTCAAACTCGTGATGAGCCACTTCCAGAACAACGTCTCCATACATCTGGATAAAGCGACGGTAACTATCCCACGCAAAACGCGCATCATTGGATTTTGTCGCAAGCCCCTCAACAGTCGTGTCATTCAAACCGAGGTTAAGTACAGTATCCATCATGCCGGGCATCGACACGCGCGCACCGGAACGAACGGAAACAAGGAGAGGATTCTCGGCATCACCGAATTTTGCACCGACATGAGTCTCGATCTCGGCCAAAGAATGCATAGCTTGTTGCATCAACTCTTGCGGATATTCTCTGCCATGTGCATAGAAATAAGTACAGACTTCTGTCGTGATGGTAAAACCCGGTGGAACAGGCAACCCAATTGATGCCATTTCGGCAAGGTTCGCCCCTTTTCCTCCAAGCAGGTTCCGCATATCTGCGCGACCGTCACTTTTCCCTGCACCAAACCCGTAAACCCACTGAGTCATGACACTCTCCTCGTGCTGAAAATTGCTGTGAGGAGACTATAACGACTTGATCAGCATAAGGCAAAGCCGATCATCAACGGCGCGCACTTCGCCCACAGAAACGCTTTGGCGATCAAAGACAACACCGGCCCCGTCGGGAACATACCCCATTCGTGCATAAAGACGTTGCGCAGCACCGAAATTGCCGGCAACACCGACGCCTATTCCGATATGGCTGACTTCTTCGACCCAAGCACGAGATTCGCACGCCGTAACCAACTGCGCGCCTATCCCGTTGCGACGAAAATCGTGATGAACATATAAATCCTGTATCTCAGGAATACCCATAGACCGAAACGGCTGATAAAGAGGGAAAAAATTCAAATGCGCATATCCTGCGATCTGCCCGTCCTGAAACGCAATCAGAACCACGCGCTTTTCCTGAAGTTGTTCATCCAAAGATGTCAAAAAATACTCAGGCGTATCCTCATGCCCCTTGGCAAATTCTTGTAAGGCAGGCACATCTTCTGCCTGCATCGATCGAATAAAAAAAGGGAGATCAGTCATGCTGTATAATGCAACAACGAGTGCGGGACATAAGACGTATCAACTTTGACACCATGGGACGTATAAGTCTCCCCCACTGAAGGAACAGCGCGCGTTGTCAAAGGCGCAACAGCAGCCGTATCAAACGGCAACCTCTTCAGATCAAGAACATCCGAAGGCTCAGGCGAATAACGGTGGACAGGAGCGACTTGCATGACCCCTTATACCGCAAACCGCTTCCAAAGTCCGTAAAAATCACGAAGAATGCTGTAAATCATTTCTCATCCTGCATATAAATTTCAATGAACTTCTGAACTGTAACAGAAAATATCCGAGTCTTGCAAACTTTACGCAGAATTCTGCGGATTTCACCCACAAACCTGTCCAAAACCCGCAAAAAACGGCCTGTTTTCACAGACCGCTTTAAAATTCCTGAGCAAACTACTCTATACTTCTAAAATCAAACGCTGTGGGTCTTCCAATGCTTCCTTGATACGCACAAGGAAGGTCACTGCTTCACGACCGTCGATCAAGCGGTGATCGTAAGACAGAGCCAGATACATCATCGGACGGGCTTTGATTTCGCCGTTTGGCATCGCCATCGGACGCATCATGGTTTTGTGCATACCGAGGATTGCCACTTGCGGAGGGTTGATAATCGGAGTGGACATCAAGGAACCGAACACACCGCCATTGGTAATGGTAAATGTACCGCCTGACATTTCGTCAACAGTGATTTTCCCGTCACGTGCGCGGCTACCCAAAGACGCAATGTCTTTTTCGATTTGAGCCATGGATTTCACGTCGCAATCTTTCACGACAGGAACAACCAAACCTTGCGGAGTCGAAACAGCCACAGAAATATCATAGTAGTTTTTGTAGATGATTTCGTCACCGCTGATCTCGGCATTCACGGCAGGAATCTCGCGCAGAGCATTCACAGCAGCCTTCACAAAGAACGACATAAAGCCGAGCTTCACGCCATGTTTCTTTTCAAAGTTTTCTTTGTAAGCGTTGCGCATCTCCATAACGGCAGTCATATCAACTTCGTTAAATGTGGTGAGCATCGCGGCTGTGTTTTGAGCTTCTTTGAGACGCTCGGCAATTTTCTGACGAAGACGTGTCATTTTGACTTTTTCTTCGCGAGGACCGGCCGCACGCGCAACAACAGGCGCCGCAGGCTTCGGAGCCGCAGCAGGAGCAGCTTTCGGTGCTTCCATATGAGCAATGACGTCACCCTTGGTCACGCGACCGTCTTTGCCTGTTCCTGCAACATCCGCAGGATTGATATTATTGTCCGCTGTCATTTTCTGAACAGCCGGAGAGAGTTTTTCAGCAGGAGCAGCCGCAGCAGGTGTCGGCGCATTCGCAGCAGGAGCTGCCTCTTTCTTCGGAGCGGCAACGCCACCTTCGGTAATTTCACCAAGCACAGCGCCAACTTCAACAGTCTTGCCTTCACCGAACGTAATTTTCGCGATCACACCGGAAGCCGGAGCATTGACCTCCAAAGTCACCTTATCGGTTTCAAGCTCGCAAATCGGCTCATCCTGAGCAACAGCTTCGCCTTCTTGCTTCAACCATTTGGAAACGATTGCTTCCGTAACAGACTCGCCGAGTGTAGGGACAAGAATTTTAGTCATGACTTTGATAATCCTGATTCTTCTTAAATGTTTTTGACCCCATGAACATTCACCTTTTCGGGTGAAAAATCAAGGGGGCGAAGTGATGATTCACATAGAAAAACACGCGCCATGTGCCACACCAAACACAGAAGTCGCCCTTAAAAAATATTCAAAAAACCATTCGGAATAATAAATTATTTAAAATTGAAGCCGGACTGATCGCAGCCCTTATCCTGAATATCGGACCCTTTGCCTCGTGAATACTTGGTAGTAGATGGGGGCGCCTGTTTATGGGCATCAGGGCCAAAACTACTATCCGAAATCCCTTTTAACCCCATTTGCACAGTTGGCATAACATCAGAATTAGGTTTCTTGGCGGCCTCTTCTGCTTGTGTGCCGACAACAACACCCGTTACGCGTGGATCTCGCTTTTCTGTAACAGCTAGTCTCTGTGCAAAAGCTTTGGCACCGAGCTTTGTCACAACATCTGTCCCTTTAACCTCAAGGTTCAAAAACTTTTCATGCCTCTGGTCACCGGACAAATACGGAACAGCAATCAGTGTAAAAGAACCGCCCTGCTGTAACAATTGAGCTGCCTCCTCATCGCGAACATGTATCAAAGGAATAATTGTCTGGCTTCCGATAAATTCTCCGGCTTCATTTTTAATATCTATGAAAACGGCAGGTAACGCGAATCTGGTCCGCTCGTCATTCGTCCGCTCATTCTTGATAAGTCGGCCTGAATTTTCCCTGAGCTCGACATGAAACAAGACAGGATACTTGACCCCTTGTTGATTATATTTGGTCATCCGGGCAAACGGGTCAATTTCCCCGCCGCGCTGGGCCGGTTTATGTCCGGAAAGACTTCCGATATGAAACAATGGCCACGGTGTTGCGCGCCCCTCATAAATAAAGCTCGTTTTTTCCAATAAGTCAGACGGGATCAAACTGGATGCCAGTACCAAATCATCAATTTTTTTACCCGAATACCGCTCACGACCGCTAAGTGACTGATCAAACGTCAATTGTTTGTCACCGGATTTTCGATACACAACGAGTCGCTTCACCTCTTTGGCTTCATCATTTAGCGGTACAGCTTGAGCAGCCCTATGAAAATGTCTGTTCGCATAGCCTTTATGTATAACTTCAAGGTCGCCCAATAATCTTTTCTTTATATTGATAAAAACAACAGGAGATTTTGTTGGATCTATCGGCATGCGCACATCATCCGAAACCTCATTAAATTGATTGGATAAATCCAGAACACGCATAGCACAGGTTGGACTATGGGGAATTTGATGGTCATTACTGACAGTCCTGAAATACTCGCCAACATCAATAGTTCCGGAATTTCTGGATTTGCCGACATGAGTTAAAGGCGCCTGCAAGCATTCAGGGCAAAGCAATTGAAAACGCTTAACTTTTCCTTTTTGGCCCGTGGGGGACAGTGGCCCGTGAGTGCCCGCATCATAAACATCCAGCTCGACCTTTTCGTTTCCGACCTTGATATAAATCCCCTTACGAGCAGCAACATATTGAATATTAACGGATTTTTTCAGAGGGGCGCCATCGGCATGGTCATCATTCACAGGTACGAAAGCAGCCCATGGAAACTTCAGATTTTGTGTGTCCCGATCACTCATGGCAGATTTCTAACATATTCAGACGTCAAAGTCATTATTTTTATGTAAAAGAACACTATTTTTGCGGATAAAAAAAGCCCCGCTCTCGCGGGACTTTAAATTCTCTAATATTAAGCGTTAAGCTTATTGAACAACGCGAACGAACAGACCGCAGTTAGCTGTCCCAACGTTTTCGTTGTAAACGCCAGCGTTAGAGCAATCTGTAGCAGCAGCGTTAGCACCGATAGCAATAACAGAACCGGCATCAGAAGTACCATCGTCCATCTTGCGGTCGATACGCGCAGCTTGGCTAGGTGTCAAGACGTTACCTGTACCAGCAGCAGAAGCACCGGTTGTGGAGCTATCCCAACGGACATAGTGACCGGCAGCAAGAGCACCTACAGAACCACCCACTGCAGCACCACCTGCATCATAGAGAAGCTTCATTGTACCAGCAATGTTCGATGAAACCAGGTTTGTACCGGCGCTAGATGCTGTCGCTGTTGGGTTTTGAGGATCAACACCAGCGAACATATCGGAAGCAACCAATTGCGCCAAAGCAGCACTATTTTCGTTAGCAGCGGTAGCCAACGCATTACCAGCGCCAGCAGCACCGATCTGACCGTTACCGTTACCGGCTTGGTTACACATATTAGTACAGTTAGGAACACGGTTGTTAGGAGCCAGAATATCACCAGGATATCCGGAGTATTTATCGCGGAACGTGTTGATAGCTGTTTCAAAAGCTTTCAGCTGGGAAACAGAAGCAGAAATACGAGCATTACCGATCAGCTCTTGGCCTTTCAGAATACCACCGATCAAAAGACCGATAATAATCATAACGATCGCCAATTCGACGAGGGTAAAACCGCGTTCGGACTGACGAGTTTGCATGGTAGATTGTGTCATTGAAAACTCCATTCAGGTAGTGATGTGAAATTACCCGCCCCTCCTGCACGAGTCAGGCTTGAATCAGGCTCCAACAGTATATACAAAAATAGCCAAATGACTATCCCGCAAGAACCAGAATGACGCATTTTTTATTAACAAAACGTAACAAAAAGGCCTGTAACATTCTCAATTTGACAAACTGAGAGAATATTTTCCGAAATCACGAGGCTTTTTTCTGTTGGGTTCGATATTCACTGGGACTAAGACCGACAATATCTTTAAAAACTCGATTAAATGTCGGCACAGAATTAAATCCGACCTGCTCGGCAACGATATTGATTTGAGCATCCGTCTGCTCCAGAAGCTGCAAGGAATCCTGAATACGACGCTCATTGATAACCTGTGGCAAGCTCTTACCGAAACAAATCCCGACCAATTTGGAAACGCGTGCTTCAGACGTCCCCAATTCTTTTGCAAGCTCCATACGCGAAAAACTGGCTTCCTGATAAACCTTATCCATCTCGAAAAGTTTTCTTAACGAAACCATAAGTTCTTTTTCTTGCTCACTAACCTCTTCTGCACCCATCCGCCGCTCCAGCTTAACAGATGGCGGATAAATTCTGAAAAGACTTGTCGAGGCGACATACGCCATACCAACACCGAGCACATCACGGGCAAGGACAGCAATTTGGTTACTAACGGCATCAGAAACATGTAAAAAAGTAACAAACAATACCAAAACGTTAATAACAACAAACGAGATAATCAGCCAATACCGCTCTTGTTTGGTTTCCGTCTCCGATTTTAAAGGCTCGAACGTCCCGCGTGAAATCCACAACGCCAGAAAACAGACAAGTCCCGCAAGAATCCCCAATATCTGAACGGCTTGCATACGCAAATCAAGAGAACATATCTGCCAAATCCCACAATTTTCAGGTCCTCCAACCAAAAGCGCACCGATCCACCCCCCCAAACACGCAACAACAGGAAATGAAAGATTAAGCCAATAAAACGGCTTAGGAAACGCGCCAAAATCTGCAACCTGCAAAATCATCAGAACAGAGAACGCCGGAAGAGCCAACCAGATGCCGTTTTGAAAAAAATTGTAGAGGGGAAGCTCGGCTGCTAAGCGACTTTGTCCAAGATCAAAGAAAAATCCGCTCCCCAACACGAGAAAACACAAGACAGGAACAACGACATGACGAACATGCCCTGCACGAAACGAAATATAAACAACAACGGCAACGGCTTGCACCAAACCTATGAGCGAGAAAATCTCGTTCAGCGAAAAAGAAAATCCATTCATGACATTGTTGAGACTGCTCATTGTCCTTGACATAGAGCATCTCGGCCCTTTTGAACAGGGCTAAGAATTTTATTACAGATATAATCCAGCATAAAATTGATCTCACTTGGATGCATGGTTGACATACCACTTTTCAGCGTTTCAAGCATCATGTCATACGCCATCTCTTTTTCACCCATATCAGAGGCAATAATAGCTTGCATCTGCAATGGCCAAGCCGGCATCCCTTCGCGATAAGTCCCGGCCAACTCACCGGCCAACTCCAATGCCAGCTTCTGATTTTCAAGGCGATGACGCGCTAGAAAAACAGCCTGCCCAAGCCAGCGCCATTTTTCCTTTTCCGGGTATTTCCCCACCACTCTCAAATAATCAATGACTGGGTAAAGCTGCTCAGGATTTTGCGTCGCTCCAAAATAATACGCTGCCAAAAACGGAATATAATCCGATTTTTTATTCAAAGCATCCTCCATCCAGAACCACTGCTCGAGATGTGTGTAGTTATAATCCTTCAAGGCTTCCGTTTGCCCGGTCATATTACCAAAATTCTGCAAAGTCAAAGCACTAGATCGAAATGCTAACTCTTTATCTCCAAGAAAAGCCATGGAAATTGCCATAGCAGATGGCGCAGGAGGAATATTCGTCCATGCCGGTAATTGCAGCCGCGTGTAACGCATCAACGCAAGATTTGAAAATAAGGCAATGAGAAAGATGGTAAAAACAGGAAATCCGATAACATTCCAGAAATATGTTTTGGATGACATCGACATTAGAACTGCCGCCGCTTTAAATCAATGATTGTCGCCGTCGCAATCAGAGCAAGAAAGACACTTCCCTGTACAATGACCATCAGCCAATCAGAAAGAGCAATACCGCCATACATCAACCAATTCGTCTGCACTAATAAATCAAGACGCGGGATAAAAATTGCCACCATCTGCATAAGAAAGGACATCCCTTTATGAATATCAAAAGTGCCGGACAAATCATTGCTGTCAGCAATTGCCAACAAGCCACCCATCATACGAGCGAGAACATAAAAACCTAATGTCGAAAGCCCTGCCGACACAGGACTGGACAAAACCATTGAAAAGAAGAAAGCGGTATTTGAAACAATTACAAATTCCAGAAACACTCCAAAAGACCATAATAAAATACCGTCAAGTCCTGATCCTGTTCTGGAAAAAACAAAAACAATCAAGGCAAGAAAAGAGGCCGCAAATAGCGATAAAAGCAAAAAGGCGATCATATGAGAAAGCACAAATGACAGCCGTGAAATCGGACGCGTTAACAGAAATTCCACATCACGAGCATCAAAGGATTTGCGTGTATAAAAGACAACAAACAAAACCAGCCCAATCAAAGACAAAAGCCGAACTCCTCCGGCAATATAGGTCACAACAAACTGGTCTTGTTCGATAATCGAAGCAGATCCGGAGAAAATAGATAAACACACACCTAAGAGAGAGACCGCAACAACTCCCCAGAGCATGCGGTCCCGAATTGCTGCAAGCAGCACATATTTAATCAAATGAGATGCCACGACTGCGTGAACCTACATTTTTACAGGACGGCGATCCTGCCCGAACATACGGTACAATTCCTTATCGGTCTGATGAATACTTTGTCCTGCATTATCCAGAATAGTTGCTTTCATGAAGATAACCAATTCGGTTTTCTTGACATCATCACCTTGGTTACGGAACAAACCGCCAAACACAGGTATATCGCTCGCAACAGGAACTCCCTCTTGTTTGGAGGTGGTATTATCTTGCAACAAGCCACCCATGACCATAATTTCACCGGAATTCATATTAAGCACAGAGTCAACTTCCTGAACGCTCACAACCGGAATTTTAGAGTCAATATCAACGTTTGCCGATGCCGCAACGAAAGCAACACCCGGATCAGATACAAATTCTTTGATCTTCGTAACAGTCGGGCGAACCTGCATGGAAACCATACGCTTATCCAGATTGATAGATGGCAAGACGTTAATCAAGACACCTTCAGGCACTGTTTTAATTTCGGAATCAACTTCGGTCGATCCTGCTGTGTTAACCGTGGCTTGTGTAATATTCAGATCAAGCTTGAAATAAACTTGGTTTTTCGCAACGTTCAGAACAGCTGATTGATTATTAAGAACAGTCAAACGTGGACTTGCCAACGCGTGAACTGTACCAAAACGCGACAATGCGCTGACAAAAGAGCTAATATCATCACCAGCAAAACCGAAGGTCACAAGATTAGCACTTGGCGTATCAAAAGAAGGTTTCGCGAAAGCCCCGCTGACGCTAAAATCACCAACACGATCCAACAGAGACCAATCAATACCGGTCGCAAATTCATCTGACAAAGAAACTTCCAGAACTTTAGCCTCAATCAGGACCTGAGAAGTAACGGAACGTCTTAACTCCGAAAGATATTCGTCAACTTTTTTGTGCAAACGCTCATTCGCATAAACAGAGATAATACCGGCCTGCTTGTTCATGGAATAGCTTGGTGTAAAGCTGACTTCATTTTGAGCTGTGCTGCCACCTGAAAGATTGCTTGGCAAAGATTCAACGCGCAATACTGGTGGCGCTGTCACAGCAGCCGGAGCCGCTCCTTCTATATCTTCAAGCGGAATAGAAGATGGCTGAGGAGCTTGCGCAGGTGTTGCCGTTGTGTCTGTAGAGACAGTAGGCTCCGCGCCGGAAACAGGAACAGCTCCCTGAGCATCATCGCTCGGCAAAGAAACCGGTGAGGTCACATAAATATCGCCACCGGCCTGAGGGGCAACAGACGCAGCGGCATCCCCGCCCTGCAAAGCCGCCCCATCAACAGGAGGAACAGGTGGATTATTTGCATTACCGGAAGTTAGAGTGATTTGCGGGTCTTCCGCAGTTTTCAAATAGCTTCCTGTCGAGTTAGATTCAAGAATTTGCTTGATGTTGGTATCCAACTCCGCCCAGAAATCCGAGTTAGATTCGGATTCAACAGTGAATTTGGATCCACCGGACACACCACCTTCACCGCCACCTTCACCGCTTTCGACAGAGACATCAGTCTGCATAGAGCCCGAATTTTTACGAACAAAGCTCAAATAATCAATTTTGTAGTTTTTGGTGTATGGCGTATCAAGCTCGATACGCAATGTGTTCTCGTCAAACTTGTAACGCAAGCCTGAAATTTCGCAGATACGGTCAATAACAACATCCATAGGACGGTTACGAGCTGTAAAAATAATAGACCCAGTAATACGCGGATCGAGCTCTATATCATAATCAGCTTGCTTGGCTAACTCGAACAAAGCTTCACGTAAAGGAATGCTTTGGTTAATAGCAATAGACACAAGCGGCATCGGAGGAAGCGCTTGGACATTTTCAGCAACATATGGCTGCAAGGATGGAATATCGTTTGACGCATCACCGGCAGAGGCAAACTCTAAATCGCGAGCAGCCAATGCATCGCGATAATCTTGAGCCTCACTATTGGTCGTGCGATCAATCTTGGTGTAGTTGTTGGCCAGATCACATCCTGATGCAGGCAGAAAAACGGACAAAGCGATAAGGCTTGTCACCGTAGTCTTGAGTGGAAAAGCTTTCAGTGTCATGGCAAAAACTCTGCGATATGTAGCGAATTGGACAAAATAGTGGACGCCATCATGATGACAGCAGAGTGATTCTACCCGATTTTTGATATGATTACTATAGGGACAAGGGTATTTTTATTCGGAAATTGTCAGAAGCGATGTGTCCATACCCGAAAGGCCTGCATTCTCTCCGCCCAAGCGGGATTGCTGCAACTTGATTTTCATGTCTCCCGGCATATCACTTTGGGACAAAGCCACATCTTCCGTGATAATTCCACGCTGAAACAATTCAATCAGTGATTGGTCAAACGTGCGCATACCAAGATTTTGGTTGGCCTCCATGACCTCACGAATTTTTGTAATTTTTCCGTCCAAAATCAACTCTTTAACAAGGCCTTGATTAAGCATTACTTCAAGAGCAACCGTCATGCCGCCAGCCTTGGTCGGCACGAGACGTTGGGAAATAATCGCACGCAAGTTCGTTGCCAGATTTAATCGAATTTGCTGGTGCATATCCTCATTAAACAAATTCACAATCCTTTCAATAGCTTGATAGGAGTTGTTTGTGTGAATTGTTGCCAAACATAAATGCCCTGTCTCGGACGCTGTCAATGCCTGCTCCATCACCTCACGGTCACGAATCTCACCCACCAGAATAACATCCGGACGTTGGCGCAATGCGTTCTTTAAAGCGACAGCATAATTCTCTGTATCAACACCAACTTCACGCTGCGTCACAACACAACTTTTATGTTCGTGATAATATTCGATCGGATCTTCAATCGTAATAATATGACCTTGCGAATTGGCATTCCGGTAATCAATCATAGACGCAAGCGTCGTAGACTTTCCTGACCCGGTCATTCCGGTTAACAAAATCAATCCACGTTTCAGCATAGAAAGCTGACGCATCAATGGCGGCAATCGCAACTCGTCGAATGACGGAATGCGAGAAATAATCCGGCGAATAACCAGCGCAGGATGGTGACGTTGCTGCAAAATATTCACACGAAAACGACCATGGCTCCCCATGTCGATAGCTGTGTTTAATTCCATACGCATTTCAAAATCGCGACGCTGACGGGTCGTCAGGATTGTCGTCAGAATATCATTCATCTGCGCCGAATCAATTGGCTGCGACGCAATCGGAGACAATCTGTCATCAACACGCAATGTCGGCGGAACGCCAACCGTCAGATACAAATCCGTAGCATTCTGACGGTTCATTTGGACAAGGTATGAATAGATTTGAGGCTCGGTCAAAATGAATATCCTTCATCAGCGTTAATACTTTCCTGAGGCTCGTTAGCGGAAGGCCCTTTCTTATGAGCCCCGCCACCTTTCGCAGCAGTTGCCATACCGGCATCACGATCACCACCCTCTTCATCGGTGGCTTTCATCAATGCGGCGCGTGCCTCTTCCTCATCAACAATACCTTGATCAAGCAAGCTCTCGATACTGTCTTCCATCGTAATCATTCCATATCTCGAACCGGTCTGGATCATGGAATACATCTGCGGAATCTGGTTCTCACGAATAAGGTTACGAACAGCATTGGTCCCGACCAAGACTTCAAAAGCCGCAACACGACCTTCCCCACCTTTCCGTTTCAACAATGTCTGGGCAACAACCCCTTGCAAAGAACTCGAAAGCATCGCGCGGATCATCTCCTTATCACCTGTCGGGAACACGTCAATAATACGGTCAATTGTTTTGGATGCAGAGTTCGAGTGCAGTGTCCCGAACACCAAGTGACCGGTTTCAGCAGCTGTCAAAGCCAGAGAAATTGTTTCGTGGTCACGCATCTCCCCGACCAGAATAACGTCAGGATCTTCACGAAGAGCACTTTTCAAAGCACGCGAGAAACTATGTGTATCTGTTCCCAATTCGCGGTGGTTAATCAAGGCTTTCTTGGATGTGTGGAAGAATTCCACTGGGTCTTCAACGGTCAGGATGTGTTTAGGCATCGTCTCGTTAATGTGGTTAATCATCGACGCCAATGTGGTCGATTTACCCGAACCCGTCGGACCGGTCACGAGGATAATCCCTTTTTCCAGCTCGGCAAAGCGACGCATGATCGGTGGAAGATCAAGCTCTTCCATGGTTGGAACAACAGACGGAATGGTACGGAACACAGCCGCAGAACCGTTTCTGTTCGTAAAGGAGTTCACACGGAAACGGGCTTTTTCACCGAAAGAAATAGCAAAGTCGAGCTCGAGATTTTTTTCATACTCGGCGCGCTGGTCATCCGTCATAATGGAATACAACATGCCGCGAATATCTTCATTGGTCAAAGGCTCGGCTTTCAGCCTTTTCAATGTTCCGTACACGCGGACGATCGGCGGATTATTGGCACTCAAGTGCAAATCCGATGCGTTATTCTGCATAACGAAAGCAAGAAGCTGGGTGATGTCCATATTGTTCCTCCAAGGGCAGAGACCCGTCCCCTATTCTTACCCGAGAATTGCAAATGGAAAGTAAATTTTTGGGCAGAATGTGATGACAAAAGATTGAAAAGTGAATTAAATCCGCATCAAGAATACCATCGCGGCAAAAGATAATAAACCCATAATCCATAAGCTGGGGACATCACGGATATGAAAGCCAATGTTTTTGAAAGATTTATTCAAAAACACTGGCACAATCCCACCGAAAACCCAGGCCACGAAAAAAGGCAAACAAATTGCAAATAAACTGTTAAGAGCCAGAGATTGGACATAACCTGACTTCAGATAATACCCCGCAAAAATAAGACCACTCACCAGTTCTGCCAAAGGATAGCGCGCAGGAATGGATGTCCGGCAATATCGGCATTTACCACCCAGAAAAACCCAAGAAAAGACAGGGATCAAGTCAAGCACACCTAAAACATGATGACATGTCGGGCATCGGGATCGCGCCGCTTTTTTTCCGTCAGCATCCTGTTGCGAACTACCGGACGATACAATCCAGCTCTCTCCCCTCTGCACCCGATAAGAAATAGCAGAAGAAAAACTCCCCAATATCAATCCGATAATGAAAACAAACACTGCGACAAGCGCAAAATAAAAAGGATCATGGGCGTAAAAAAAAGAGGATGTCCCGTCACTTGTAAATTCCCGCCATAAAGTGGCTGGCAATTTCGTGAGGGAGACATCCTGCTCCATTTTAACTCAACTCTATCTACTTTAATCTACTGTGCAACACGCAAGCGAGCCAAACGATCATAAATAACGTCGCGTGGTAATCCCGAAGCACCGCCCTGAATTGCATCCACTTCCAACGCCTTTTCGTAGAATGAAATAGCATGCGGAATTTTTCCTGCACGTTCACTCAAAATAGCGCGGTTAAAATAGTGCTGCGGATTATTCGGCTGCATCGCAATGGCTTTATCCAAATATCTCAACGCATCATCCAGATTTCCTGAATCGGCATAAGAAATTGCCAACTGGGCAACAATCGTCGGATTATCAGGATATTTCTGACGCAATTCAAGCAAACGACTCAAAGCAACAGCAGGCTGATCTCCCCGAACCAAACCGGCAAGGTTGATAACCGCTTCTGCATTGTTCGGGCTCACAGCTAACAATTCCTCATAAGTAGAAATCGCGCGCGCATTTTCTCCGGTTTTCTGGAAGATAATTGCACGCCCCATCAGAACACGCGGCTCACGCGGGTTAAGAGCATACAACTCATCAAACATAGCCTTTGCAGAATCAATGCGTCCGAGTTTCAGAGCGCGATCAGCTGCGATAACTTTACTATCCAAAGACGTTGTCTCGATCTGGATCGGCTGGGATTTTGAAGACGCACTGGTTTTTGTAAGACCGCCTTTTGACTTCGCGTCATGAACAACGATAATACTCTCAGTTTTACCGCGCTTCACATCAATAGCGGGCGCAGGCATCGCATCAAGAATTTTGCCGGGAGGCGCATCGAAAAAGTCTCTGGCCAATTCTTCATGCAAAATATCTTTTTCCGATTTTTTATCGGTACCGGCATCCGCCTTTGCCGCATCAGCCAATTCAGTTTCGTTCGGTGTTTTCTCTTGCGAAATATCATCCACCAAACGAACCTTATGTTTCACAGTTTCCGTTGGCTTGAAAATTTTGGCATTACCCTTATTCGGATCAACCTTTTCCGCTTGCGCAACAGGCGCAACGACAGGCTCGACAACAGGTTCCGGAGTCTTGTCAACAACAACAACCTCTTCTTCCTGAACAACAGGAGGCGCCATATCAGGAACGTTCGGAGCAACATCGACGACAGCTTCCGGTGTTGGTTCCACAACAGGAGCAGGCTCTTCTTGAACAGGAGCAAGATCCGCATTTTCCTGTACTTGCGGCATGTCTTCAACAACCGGCATCTCGTTGACAACGTCCGGCTGAGGCGGAACATCTTGTGGTGCCGCCATAACCATGTTGTTATTCACATTCTCATTCGGGACACCTGCCGGAATACCCGCAGGGATTTGCCCGGGCATCTCCCCGCCCATAACGTTCGGAAGCATTTCACCGTTCGGGCCGTTCGGGCCGGTCGGAATATTCTGAATGGGGTTCCCCATTGAATCAAGCACAGGCGGTTGTGCAGGCTGCATCATACCATCAGCAGGCATCGCACCAATCACAACAGGCGCATCCGCTTCAGGAGTTGGAAGAGGCGGAGCCATATCTGCACCATCACTCACAGGATGCGGCAAATCCATGACAACATCCCCCAAAGGAGGCTGATTTTCAGGCGTAACAGGCACGCCCCCGATCACTCCCGACGCCTCACTTCCGGAAGACATATCTTGCCCCTCTGAATAAGGCGCAGGTTGCGGTGGCATATCCCCGGAAACAACATCCGCAGGAGAAACTGTTACACCTGAACCGGCATCAGCAGCACCACCCAACATATCATTTAAATTGCTGAGCGCTCCGGACATGCCTGAGTCAGCGACAAAATTTTCCTGAATTTGAGCAACAATTTCAGGATTTTTATAATAGAAATATCCACCCGCTCCACCAACAGCCAACAACACAACGCCGGCCATTAAAGCAGGGGAAGAGGATTTCTTGCGCTTTTTACGTCCATCAGGCGGGGTTGCAAAAATTCCCGCTTCATCAACACCATCATCAATATCGGAAAAATCGTGCAGATCATCTTCGATCACAGAGGTCGAGTCAGAATTAGAGTGATAATCCTCACCGGAAACAGGTTCTCGTTCCAAATCATCAGTCACAGAATCCTGATAATCTGAGGCTTCTGATACATCCTCAACAGATTGAACGACATCAAAATCGTTTGTGTACTCGCCCCTAATGGAAGCGTCGCTTTGCGCGTCATCACGATGGGCGTTATCCGGAAAGATAGCTTCGAATTCGTCTTGATTGTCTTTATTTTGGTCAGACATTGCATTCACCTGGGATTATAGCGGGCGGGATAGTTTGAAACTTACGTGCGGAAAAGCAAATCACGCCCCCCGCAATAGGGCAAATCATACACCATTTATGCAATCTTGCCTAGGACTCTTGGCTCGAAACCTATAATTTTAAGAAATGCTTTTTCTAGAGAATCTTCTTGTGCCTGCGCTCTCATATCGGCAGGCGTACCGACAAACAGGCTGTTTCCGCCATGAATAACCGAGACCCGATCACAAATTTCGTCCAAATCAGCCAAAATATGGCTACTCAACAAGATTGTCCGCCCCTCTTCCTTGGCGCGGATCAACAAAGCTTTAACCAATGATCGAGCCAAAGGGTCAAGTCCGGACATTGGCTCATCCAGAATCAAAATGCGGCATCCTGTCAGGATCGTTGCAATCAACCCAAGCTTCTGTCGCATCCCTTTCGAGTAAGTCTGGACACGTTGCGTTAAAACGTTCGGGTCAAGAGCCACCATATCGCAATAAGCAGATTTCACGTCCGCCGCGACCTTTCGGTTATAAAGCGAGGCAACAAAATCAATAAACTCTCCTCCGGATAAAAACCAAGGGGGATCAAAACGTTCAGGCAGATAAGCAATATCCGCGCGCGTTCGGGACAATTTACAATCCTGACCAAAAACCCGGACATCACCCGATATAGGGTCTTTCAATCCCAATATGGTTTTGACCAACGTTGTCTTGCCCGCCCCATTCACACCGATCAATCCGTAGAACTGGTTTTCCGAGACCGTCAAATCTATGCCATGCAAGACTTCCTTCCGACCGTATCCCGATTTAAGAGCGGACACGCAAATAGCAGAAGAGCCCGGACTCTCAACATGATTAACCGGCACAGAGAGAGAATCTGACATTAGGAATTCGAACCCGGTAAGAACACACGTGCATCCAGATTAAATCTCTGGTTCGGACGCAAACGGACAGGATAAATCTGATTGGAAACCTGATCAAACCAACGCAACTCGATGTAATCTTTGAATACTTTAATATCCACGATCTCAACAGGCAGACTGTCAGGTGTAATCCGGTGCTTGTTCAGATAGATTGTCCAATCCTTATCGGAGTTAAACAAAATACCCGAAAGTGCCAACTCCCGCAAAGCCACAGGAGGCCTGTAGTTTGGATCGTTCGGATCACCCGTATCTCCATAATCCTGCATGGTCGGAACGCGTGTGTTAAACCCGACACGAGCTTCCCGTAAAAGAGCATGTTGCTGGGATGTAAAAAACAAAGATGGAACATTAGAGCGTGAATAAATTTGCTTCTTGTACTTCTCTTTGATTTCCTTCTCGATACTTTGAAGAATTTTCACCTCGGCAGGAAGTTCATCATAAGACAAATTAGCCATTGAGTTTGTCGTTCCGAAAGTCGGAGTATTTGCCTCTTGAGCGCGCGCGACAGGCACGAGAGCTGTTGTAGCCATCGCAATCGCCAAAACCCATGTATAAAGACCGCTGGTATTCATCATCTTAGTTTCCTCCCGGAGGATTGGCATCATCTTTGGACGTCATGGTTCTCCAGTCAAATTCGAACTCGCCTTTAATCAAAGGAACCGGATCACCACCGCCGATTTTGCGCAGCAAGGCCGCATTCAGGACTTGTACACGCTCTAGCTCGAGTTTGGTAATATCAATACTGCCAGGATAGCGTTCCTGCATAAATTTCAACAAGGTATAGACATCAACATCATCAAGGCTTTCAATCTCGACTTTACCTTGAGACTTGATCACCATCTGCTTAGCAGCATCTGCTTGCTTGTTGTTGACGATTGCACCTGGCTGGTATGTCAATGTTGCTTTTAAGATCCCAACGCGCGCGTTCAACTTGGCAAAATTCTCTTCCGCCTCGGAACGGTTCTGGTTATTAAAGAATCCTCGGGCCTCTAAATCCTTGAAATCACGCAACTGGCTTTGAAGAAGAACAAACTCTTCTTTCATTTTGGCAACTTCTTCATATTTGGCCTGAATTTGAGCCTTTAAACCCGCCAGTTCACTTTCGGATTGCTCGCGTGCCGGAATCAAATACTCATAAACCGAATACCCGCCGCCGCCAGCTAACGCCAACAGAACAAGAATAAAAATCACAATCTTATTAGAAAGACCTCTAACCATTTTTTTCGACCTTTCTTACACGAATTTCCGCTTCATACCGATCTGTAACCTGACGCTTGTTGGCAATCACACCATACTCGACATCAGATGCCCCACGGAATGACGTGTCCCGCAGAGGTGTCTCGACCTTGGCAAGATAACCTATTTTTTCCAAACGCTCATTCATGCGCGCGACAAGCTTGTCGATTTCTTCATTCCCTTTAACAATATCAATATTACCCGCAAAACTGATTGTCAGAGCAACCTCGGTATTACGCGGAGGGAGAACTTCCCCGGGCTGAAGATCACGTGTAGGCTCCTGCCCTTGATTTAAGAACTCGAACTTATCAAGGCGAATATCTTCCATTGAACGTGCAATGGCATCCAATACTTCCAACGGATTAACAACCGTCTGAGAGATGGCTTTATTGATAGAAAGGGCGCCCTTAATCAAAGGAATATCAATCCCCATACTTTCTTTACGCTTCAACTCTTCGTAATAAATCTCTTCGATTTTCTTCTTCTGGATCTGCGCAACCTCAATATTGACAGTCGTCGCATAAAAGCGCATCCCCTCATCAACTGCGACACCGGCGACACCCGCCAGTCCGATTGCAGCAATCGTCATAACCCCCAAAGCAACCTGACGCGGCTGACGGATTGCCGTGATGTCACGAGAGGTCAGAGGCAGATCTAGTGCGAATTTACGTCCGCTCCACCCCGCATGCAAAGCATCCGCATAGTGCAACTCATCACGCTGCGCACGAATACCCAGCATAGCTCCGGCCGCAGGAACACTAAGTACATTATAGTTACACGGCGCATAAATCATCGCCTCTAAAGGCTCTGTGTAAACCGGATCACCAATCACGATTAATTCGAGGCCATCTTCAGGTGTATACCCAAAACGTGACAAGTAACTGAGTGTCGCCTGTAATTCCTGTGACACATCAGCAGCCCACATGCCCGGATTTTCAGGATCAGGCTCGACAACGGGTGTCACACGCGTCAACGCCAATTCGTTATTACGAACAACAATCTGGCGCAGACCACCGCCACGGTGCTGGGAAATCAGAATAGACCAACGCGCACCGCCACCGCCTCTTTTTTCAGAAACTTTTTTAACCAACGTATCAACCAAAGAGGTTGATTCCACAGGCAAAAGACCATAACCGACAACTTGCTGATCCACGTTCGACAAAGCTGTCATAATGCGTCCGAAGGCATCCGTCGACGGCACAGCCGCAAACAAATAAATATCACCCTTCGCCGCATCCTTATCCGCAGCAGAAGCTTCGCGAACAGCCTTTGTTCCGGCCTTCAAAGGCATCGCAGCACGCATCGAATAATTCGGGAACGCAACATTCAAACGACGTTGAATAATATTGGCCTTATCAAAGTAAGACAGAACCGGGACTTTTTCTTTCCTATAGTGCTGCTCGACAGCATCGTTGAGGACAACAACCGCAGACGCTCCGGAACGGGAGATCAAATCAGAAAGTTTTTCCTCAAAGCCACCTTCCCTCCAATGCAGGGTATCGAGAAACTCGACACCGCCACCGGTAGATTTGTACACACCGACACCGTCGTCCATAATAAGGAGAACACAGCGCGTCGGAGATATAAGAGAAGGCATAGGAGCAGACATAATAAGACCAACCGTTTAAAAATCGATATTTTCGAAACTCGAGTATATAGGACCAAAGACCGCAACCGCAATCCACAAGATCATAACACCCAAAAGTAGAGTCAGCATCGGCTCGATCATAGTAATCAACCCCTGCACTGCCTCATCAACATCTTTCGTATAAAATTCAGATACTTGGTTCAAAACAGGCGTCAAATTACCTGATTCCTCACCGATCTTGATCATTCTGGTCACCATTGTCGGAAACTCTCCCGAAGCCCCGAAAGCCGTTGACAATGGAGAGCCCGATTGAACTTGAGACTGAACAACATCCAAAGCTTCCAGCAAAGCCAGGTTTGTAACTGTCTGCTGCGCAGATCTCAAACAGTTCAGAACATCAATACCGCTCGAGAACAGCGCACCGAACGTTTGCGCATATCGGGCAATCGAAATTTTACGGATAAGCGGCCCGGCAATCGGGAATCGTAACCATAAAGTATCCATCTGATACGCAAACCCTTCCGAGTTTTTTCGGACAACCTTATACCCGATTGCCGCAAGAATCGGAGCGGACAGAATAGCCCACCAAAATTCCTGAAAGAATTCGGATGTCGACATCAAAGCCGTTGTATAAAACGGCAATTCCTGTCCAAGGTTTTTAATAAAACCGACAATTTCAGGAACAACATACCCCATCATAACCGTGATCGTTAAAATCACAGTAACCAAAAGAATTGTCGGATAACGAGTCGCTTTTTTAATTTTCGACTGCATTTCATCCAACCATTTCAGGTAAATAATCAACTGCGTATAAGACAACTCCAGATCACCAGTTTCTTCACCGGCCTGAATCAGGGAAATGTACAAATTGGAGAAAACCTTAGGATAAGCCGCCAAAGCCTCTGATAAAGAGCTTCCATCCGATACGTTTCGGTGCACATCCGTCATAATGTCTTTTAATGTCTGATTTTCAGCAGAATCACGAACATCCGCCAAAGATTCGAGCATCGGCACACCGGCACCCTGCATCTGCTGCAAATGCATAAAGAATTGAATCAGATCACGAACTTTAACCTTCGGACGGAACAACGCAATCCCGCCACCGGTTTTTGCAGAAACAGGCGTGCAACTGACCAATTCCATACCGGCACCCTGAAGTTGATTATACAAATCAACCTCATTCGCGGCCGAAACGACTCCGCGAATCGGACGACCTTTAGCATTATAAGCTTTGTACTTATAGGGCTGAATGGTAACCTCCATCTTGCGAAAGCCAGCAGAAACAGGACGTTTCCACGGACAAAGGACTAATACACGTGTACGGCGCCGGCGACCTCTTCGAGACTCGTAACGCCATCTAGGATTTTGAGGATACCATCATCTCGCATACTTTTGAATCCCTTTTGTTGAGCAACACGCTTCATTTCGGCTTTTGTACCGCTACGCGCGATCACTTCATCGAGATCCTCGTCCATCAGGAGAATTTCAGCAATAGCCAAACGCCCTTTATAGCCCTGTCCCGAACAAGCAGGACAGCCACCTTGGCGAGGCTTAAATACTTTAGGCGGCGCTGACGGATCAACACCGAGGATTTTGCACTCCGCCTCATTGGGCACATGCTCTTCCTTACAGCTTTCACATAATTTTCTAACCAGACGCTGGGCAAAAACACCGATAATCGCTCCGGCAATCATACCTGGCTTCATCCCCAAATCCACCAAACGCGGAATCGCCCCGAACGAATCGTTCGTGTGCAAGGTCGTATAAACCTGATGACCAGTCATAGCAGCCTTCAAAGCCATCTCACCTGTCATCCCGTCACGAATCTCACCGATAAAAATAATATCAGGGTCTTGACGCAACAAGGCCTTAATCCCGTCAGCAAAGGTCAATATCCCCTCGCGAACATGGGTCTGGCGAATCATCGGCAAAGAATATTCAACAGGATCTTCCAAAGTCTGAATATTTACCTCTACCTTGTTGATTTCATTAATCATAGAATAGAGAGAGGTCGATTTACCGGACCCCGTCGGCCCCGTAACAATAATAATCCCCTCCGGACGGGATTGCGCAGAGCGAATACGATTCAAATTCTCTTCACTAAATCCAAGCTTTTCCAGAGGCTTAATAGAAGCACTTTTATCCAGAACACGAAGAACGATATTTTCGCCATGAACGGTCGGCAATGAGGACACACGGAAATCAGCCTCACGGTCTCCGATATTCAAATTGAAACGACCATCCTGAGGTGCCAACTTGTCGGCGATATTCATCTTCGACATAATCTTGAGACGCTGGGACACACCGTTCCACAATTTTTTGTGCAAAATCTGCGCGGTAAATAGCACGCCGTCCAAACGGTAACGAAGGCGAACAAAATTCTCTTCAGGCTCAAAGTGCAAATCCGATACGCCGGTTTTAACAGCGTCGATCAACAACGCATTCACCAATCGCACAATCGGGTGGGAATACGCTTTATCTTCATTGAGCTTGGCAACATCATCTGCATTGGTCTTGGTGTCATCCAGCTCTTTGAGAATATCTTCAATCAAAGAAGAATAACCGTAGGCCGCATCAATCGCATCAGACAGAATAGTCGGCGTTGTTACCATACAGCGTATTTCTGTCCCTTTAGGCAAAATGCGCTTTAAACCATCCGTTGCCACAATGTCGTACGGGTCGATCATCGCGACAACAACAATATTATCCTGAATAGAAATCGGCAGAACACGGAACTTTTTAGCGTCAGCCTTGTCAATCAAACTAAGAGCTTCACCGTCAAAGATTGTAGCTTTCGGATCAAAAACCTCGTGACCGCTTGATTCCGCCAAAAACTGGATCAGAACCTGCTCTTCGATAAACCCGAGATCAACCAGAACCTGCCCTAACAGCTTTCCTGTAATCTTTTTTTCTTGCAGAGCAACACTTAACTGCTCCTGCGTAATAACACCCTGCGCGACAAGTCGCTCACCAATTCGTCCGCGACCATCGGCCTCACCTGATCCGCCGGAAAAATCCCCCTGATAAGTCCCGGCAACGCCGCCGCGACGATTGGCCATGCCCTTTCCGCCGCCATGCACCAGTCCGGTTTGAGGCCCCTGAGGAAGCTGATCCGGACGAGCCGGCAGGTTCGTACCGGAAGTCGCTTCCGTACCTTCTTCATTTTTACCAGTTAAATCAATAACTTCCATTGCAACAAATTACCGTTCTGACGCGCAGGCCTGCGCACTTAAAATGACTAAATCTTTTGTAAGGATACCCCTAAATATTAATTTTTTCCCTACTCAAAATGACAAAAAAGAAAGAAAATCCTCTTTCGTCACCATAGAGTACATCCCAATCGTAAAAAAAACTTGAAGATCAGGATGTTGCAAATTACTAAAAAACAGGTAGATTCTCCTGATAGATGTACTCCATAATAGATATAGACCTATAGTTACCCAAAAAAAGAGAAAAAAGTTATGGCAACAGAGATTCGGCGTCTGATCTTTTCGCATAGTGAAACGACTTCAGCGATACGCACTTACGGCACCACACTGGGAATGAAATTCCCGGATGGACGTGTTATACGGGCACGCTATGCAGGAAACGCAGAATATGAGTTTCACACCCTCAAACAGTTTAAAGCCCCGATTCAGGGAGACTATAACGTTCGTGAAACCCCGAAGGCGATCACACTGACGTTCTTTGATGAAAAAACCTTTGAACAAAAATTCATCAACCTGACAGCGGATTTCATCTCTGCGGCGCTCATCGAGTATTGCATCCAAAATAAAATCATGATGCCGAAGAATGCAGAAAAGAATCTCGATCTGACAGAATTCAACGTCTGCTTGGATATTAACTTGGAAAACCTGACCGAGAACGCAAGCGGCCCTCTTCGCCTCGAAGACTAGGCACAAACAATCGGATGACGAGTATAGCGATATGGTGGCGCAAACGCTTGCGCCTTTGAAAGCGTATAACGTGTTTCCGTGTAATCCGAAGCTGCGATGTCGCGCCCACTCAAACCAAGCGCACCATTGGACGCGCTCTCAAAAATATCAATCCGCATTTGAGAAGCATGTGAATCAGGTCGGATCGTATATGTCCCGGGCCAGAAAACCCTAAGCCCTTGCTCCCGCAATAAACTTCTTCCCTCATTGTCTAGACAAGCCTCGGCATCAAGACCAGCAGAGAGAATATCGTCAAAGAGAATTGGCAGAACAACAATATCATTGCCCATCCCCTTATGTGCAATGACGCCTTCAAACGCGGCCGTCAGGCTTTTATCACCTTCATAATGTGAAGATGCATTTCCGAAGACATGATTGAGCCCGCATTCCTGGAAATAAATACGACATTCCGATTCTTCCACATGCTTCAAAGCATTCTGCGCAAGAATCTCATTGCGTATAGCCATACCGTCTGATGAGTTTGCATCAATACGCGATATATCCGTGGTATCGGCATAAGGCTCTAAATATGAACGGGTCAAAGGATCTTGATCATTCAGAAGGTACAGTTTTTTTCCACCTGAAATCATTGCGGTTATAGCGGCATCATTTCCTCTCAAGGGAACACCCCACTCCGAGCAATAAGACATAATGGATTTGCGTGCGGAGGACACTTTGGATAAAGGAGCCTTACCCGAGAGATATGCCGAAATAAGAGCAACGCCATCCTTGTCGCGCGCACTAATTTTCGCCATTTCTTCTTCAGAGAGTCTTAAATTAAAGGCACGAGAGACAAAAAGCCCTAATGTATTGGACCCCGCTTCCATACCATAAGCAATTGGACAAAGAGCAGAATCAGAACACCCACTCATCAGCCTTCGCCGTAACTGCTGCATAACCCCTATCCTGAGAGCCGCATGAGGGACAGAGCCGTGCGTTTCGGATGTAATCACAACAACCCGTTTGCCCCGTCTTTCTAAAGCAGATATTTCGTCAGAGATCGCCAAAATGGCAGGCCGCAAATCACGAGTAGACGAGGGAATAGCCATCGTCCGAATACCATTAATTCGTTGAAATTCCATAGAAACCCTATCTACCATGGTCAATAATATCACCATGATAAATATTATGTCAATTTAAGCGGCAATAGAAACGGGACACAAACAAAACCAAACCGTGTATATCTCTTCATAACATATTGAAAGAAATGCACTAATCGCCTAATAAATAAGGTATGCGCAATTTACCGAATTACATGACAGTCGGACGTCTTTTGTCCTTACCCATCCTTGTGGCCATGATGCTCATCAATACTGAATGGGCGGCATGGACGGCTCTTGGAATTTATACACTCGGATGTCTGACAGACTGGATGGATGGATACATCGCCAGAAAATACAAGCTGGAATCCGCCTTCGGGAAATTCCTCGATCCGGTAGCCGATAAAATATTTATCGCCACAGTTCTTGTTACCCTGATCGCCAATGACAATTTGCCGTTATGGGGGTCAATTCCCGTCATCATCATTCTCTCGCGTGAATTTCTGGTCTCGGGCCTTCGCGAATTTTTCGGGCCAAAAAATATCCAGTTCCCTGTGTCCTATTTGGCAAAATGGAAGACAACAGCACAGATGTTTTCGCTCGGCTTTCTGATTATGGGCGACTGGGGAGAAAAAGTTTTCCCGCCCAACTGGGAAATGGGATATGGGCTTTTGACCATAGCAACCATTCTCACCATGATGACAGGTTGGACTTATATGAAAGAAGGCTTGAAGCATCTGGATTAAGCGAAAAGAAAAGTTGATGGCAAACAAAAATTTATATCACACGCTGACCCCTCTTCTATTTCTCCTCACACCGGAGAAAGCCCATAAACTGACCCTGAAGGCACTACGGACAACGCCGACTTCCCTACTGTCCTCTGCCTTCCAAAGCAAGCTCCCCTCTTCTCTGAGTGTTCATTTGTGGAACAGACGTTTCCCAAACCCTATTGGTCTCGCCGCAGGGTTTGATAAAAATGCCGAAAGTCTTGGCGGATTATTTACACTCGGCTTCGGGTTTGTCGAAGCAGGAACAGTCACAATTAAACCACAGGCAGGAAATCCCGAGCCGCGTATCTTCCGCTGTCCTGAACATAAAGCCGTAATCAACCGTATGGGATTTCCGAATGCGGGCGTTGCGGCCTTCAAAGCCAATCTCGAAAAATTCCTCTCAAAGAAACCGCGTCCACACGGGGCACTCGGAATCAATATCGGCATGAACAAGGATCAAACCGATCCGGCCAAAGATTACACGTCTCTCATCCGTACCCTTGCACCGATGGCAGATTATCTGACGGTCAATATTTCATCTCCCAATACACCGGGCCTGCGCAACTTGCAGGAAAAAGGACCGCTGACTGACCTTTTGACGGCATTGCTTGCGGAACGTAAGAAATCCTGTGGCGTAAATCCGCCACCCCTTCTGGTTAAACTTGCACCGGATTTGAATGACACACAAATCGCCGATATTTCGTCGGTATTATTGGCACTCGACATTGACGGCGTTATCCTGACCAATACCACACTGGATCGTCCCGACTTTCTGCCGTCCGAGTTCGCATCAGAAAAAGGCGGCCTTTCAGGTGCACCCCTGACCGATAAATCAACCGAAGTCATCCGCAAATTCTACCAACTGACCAAAGGTCAAATCCCGATCATTGGTGTCGGCGGTATTTCGAACGGAGAACAAGCCTACGCAAAAATCCGTGCAGGCGCCTCTCTCATTCAAATCTATTCTGCTCTTGTGTATGAAGGCCCTGGCCTTCCGAACCGCATCAACCATGAACTGGCCGAACTTTTAAAACGGGACGGGTTCAAATCGCTCGAACAGGCCATCGGCGCGGATTATCCGGACATCATCAATAATACCAAAACGGAGGAACCTCATGCCAAATCAGCATAATTCCCTCCAACGCGGAACTCTGCCGAAATTTGCAACACTATGGCTCGGCATTTATGCCTGCGGCGCGTTAATGGTCGTCGCAAGCATTGCAACACTGTTCGGGGCCGTTGCCGCAGGGTCATCTATTGCTTTCTTTGTTCTTGCCGCCGTATTCGGGTATGAAACACTCACCCGCCGTACGACAGAGACATCGCTACAAAAGAAAGTCGAAAATCTCGACCAACAACAGCACCATCTGGTACGCGAAATCGCCCGCACCCGCAACGATGTCGATGCGCTTAAAGATGACATGGTGCAAACAGCACTTACTCTTCAAAAAGAGATGAAAAAGTACAACGCACTGATCCGCACCGAAGACGTCCCTGCCCAACCGTCAGGAGCTTTCGGTTCGGTCAAAAAATCTTTGGAAAAAATGGGCAACCGTATGCGCCCGTCTTCTATTGCCTCGTTTATGCCGCGCCAAAAGCCGGCTAACGAAGCAGAAACCGCTCCAAACCTCGACAAGGCAAAAGAAACGCTGCGCAAATATAAAGACATTATGATGTCCACGCCGAATGAGGAAAAACTCACCACCTATATTGATGATGAGCCGGTACCTGAATATTCAAAAGCCGTTTTGTCGGAACTGATCCATCACGCTGTTCAGAACGATAAAATCGAAATCTTTGCGCAACCGATTGTCAAACTCCCGTCGCGGCGTATGACCTATCTCGAACTCTTTGCCCGTATCCGCGCCCGCGCAGGGATTTACCTGCCCGCAGACACCTACCGCCCGTTGGCGGAAGAAGAAACAACAATTGAAAATGTTGACCATTCATTGTTACTGCATACCATTGATACAATCCGTGCCGATGCGCGCCGCGGGATTGAAATCGGGTACTTCATAAATATTTGTGCCAGCACTTTCAAAAACCAACGCTACATGACCGACCTTCTGGAATTCCTGAAATCGCGGCGCGATCTGGCACATCTTTTGGTGTTTGAATTGCAATATAAAGAATACAACACACTTCCGCCGCAAATCATCCGCATCATTGACGGCCTCAGCCGACTGGGATGTAAATTTTCGATCGACAACCTCCCGACATGGGATATTGACGATGACATGCTCGCAGAAAACGGAATCAACTTCCTAAAAATTGATGCCCGTACATTGGTTGATCTGTGTTCGACCCAACACGGAGAAATGGATTTGGCAAAATTCAAATCCCGCCTTGATCGCTCGGGATTAGAATTGATCGTTGAAAAATTTGAATCCGAACAAGACCTCATCGAACTGCTCGATTTTGAAATCGACTACGGCGAAGGATATTTGTTTGGAAAACCTGACCTTGAAATGGCCTATCGTAAACAAGTCGCCTAACACATCTAACCTCACAAGGATAACAGATGACCCGACCTCTATTTTTGACTGCTGCACTTTTGGTATCAACACTTCCGCAAGCCTCTCTCGCAGCCGAACCGCATTACGCACTCTCTTTATACGGAGACATTAAATACGCAGCCGACTTCACACATTTTGATTACGTGAATCCCGATGCTCCGAAAGGCGGAGCCGTCAAATTTCAGGCCATTGGAACATTCGACAGCCTTAATCCGCATGTTATCAAAGGCAACCCCGCAGCAGGGCTGGATGCACTAACCAATCCGACCCTGATGGCCCAATCGTATGACGAACCATTCACCATGTACGGCTATGTCGCACAATCTGTCGAACGCGCAGACGATAATATGTCGATTTCGTTCAACCTCCGCCCCGAAGCCCAGTGGAACGACGGACAACAATTAACAGCCGACGATATTGTCTGGACTTTCAATACACTGGTGAAAGACGGCGCTCCGTTCTACCGTGCCTATTACGGAGACGTTAAATCCGCCACGGCCGAAACACCGACACGCGTCACCTTTACCTTTGCACACGCCAACAACCGCGAGCTCCCTCTAATTATCGGACAAATGCCGATCCTCCCGAAACATTACTGGGACGGAAAAGATTTCAGCCAAAGCACGCTTGAACCACCCGTCAACGCAGGCCCCTATACCATCAGCAATGTACAACCGGGTCGGTCTATTGAATACTCCCGTAAAAAAGACTGGTGGGGCGCAGGCCTTGCCGTCAACAAAGGTCGCTATAACTTCGATAAAATTACCTACATCTATTTCCGCGATCCGAACGTGGCTCTCGAAGCATTTTTCGCAGGGGAATATGATCTTCAACAGGAAAACATCGCTAAATTGTGGAACGCAGCCTATGACGTTGCACCTGTTAAAGACGGACGCATCATAAAGCAGGAGATTGCCAACACCCGCCCCGCAGGTCTGCAAGGCTTTATCTACAACACCCGCCGCCCGGTCTTTGCTGACCCGAAAGTCCGCGAAGCTCTGGCTTATGCATTCGACTTTGAATGGGAAAACAAACAATTTGCCTTTGGCTCTTATGTGCGCACGCGCTCCTACTTTGAAAACTCTGAACTCGCTGCAACAGGCCTCCCGTCAGAAAAAGAACTGGCAATTCTGGAACCTTACCGCGATCAATTGCCTGCAGAAGTGTTCACAACCGAATACAACCCGCCCAAAACCGATGGCTCCGGCAACAACCGTATGAATTTGAAAAAGGCTGCCGATATTCTCGATGCCGCAGGATATAAAGTCGGCGCAGACGGTATCCGTATTTCACCGAAAGACGGAAAACCGCTTGAGTTCGAATTTGTCGACGCAAATCCGGCGTTCGAACGCTGGATTCTGCCGTTCATCCAGAACCTCAAAAAGATAGGTGTAAAAGCCTCCTTCCGCGTTGTGGACGAAGCCCAATATATCAACCGCATGCAAACATTTGACTTTGACATGACAACTATGGTCGTCCCACAATCCGACAGCCCCGGTAATGAACAACGCGAATTCTGGATGTCAGATAAAGCCGACATGAACGGCTCCCGCAACTACATAGGACTCAAAAACACCGTGGTTGATGAATTGGTCGAACAACTCATTAAAGCCCAAACTCGCGAAGATCTCGTGGCCCATTGCCGCGCACTCGACCGTGTCCTTCAGTGGAACTTTCTGGCCATCCCGAACTGGTACTACAACAAATGGCGTTTGGCATGGTGGTCAAAACTGGAGCATCCGGAAAATCTCTCGGGCACAACCCCTGCCATTCTCGATACATGGTGGGTCAAACAATAAAAAAATGTAACTGCGTACAAACAGGTGAGGAAATGAATATACAACAAGAAACCCGAAGACAAATGGTGAAAGCCGTTTTGTATAGACTATGTGCGAAAGATACGGAACTTGATTGCTCGGAGTCCTGCCCTCCGAAGCAACTGGCTATCAATGAATTTGCAAGCCTGTACCTGCAGGAAATCCGTTTGCTACTTGCTGATTTCGCCGAACATTTCTCGCTGGCGGAAACAGTACGCAAAGAACCGATCAATCCTGAAATTCTGGAATCGGTGTCCGCGACGCTTGCCGCAGAAGTCGCAGCACTTCCGGTTCTTGATCTAGAAAAAAGACGTCTCCTCAGAGACTTCGAGAGAACACAGCAAGACACCCCATTTCAAAGCTTGTGTGGACAAGTGGAATCAGACCCGACCCCGCCTGTGAGCATTCCGTTCAGAGAACAGATTGATGAGGACGCCCTGGAATCATTTGTATTCGACATGGAATGTTTGAATTTATGCCTCTATACATCAGAGACGGCACCGCGCACTCCGAAATGCACGCCTGAAGACCTTGCAGACGCCATTACAGATTTGCATCAGGATATAGAAGCTTGTGGTGAAGTAATTGATCCGCAATTTTACAATGAAGAAACTGAAAAGGCGGGCGTCCTTTTGGCTTATGAAATCGTCGCAGACAGCTTGAACAGACTTCGGGATATAACACCGAAAGCACCATATTATACAGGGATCACTGCAAAAGACATCCCGACGCTCTCCGCATTTACGACAGAATTAGGTCCTGCCGACAGGAAATATTTGAATTAGGAAACCACGCACAATCCCATGAAAACCGCCATCATCATCCCTGCTCGATACGGCTCTACACGCTTCCCCGGAAAACCGCTGGCTCTACTAGCGGGCAAAGCCGTTCTCGACCGTGTCTATGAAGTGGCTCAATCCGCAGCCGACACAAACACAACTGTCCATGTCGCAACCGATGATGCGCGTATCCGTGACCATTGTACGCAACAAGACATCCCTGTTCTAATGACACCTGAAACCTGTGCCACAGGAACGGATCGCGCCATGGCAGCCATCGCGCAAATGGATGATAAACCTGACTTCATCATAAACCTGCAAGGGGATGCGCCGCTCACGCCTTCCGATTTTGTTCGCGCATTGATTGACGAAGCCGCTAAGAATACAACGGCAGACATCATCACACCTGTGGCTCAACTCACATGGGCCGAACTCGACACGCTCAGAGACCATAAAAAACAGACCCCGTTTTCGGGGACAACCGCCACCATAGACGCATCTGGTCGCGCCATGTGGTTCTCAAAAAATATTATACCGGCCATTCGCAAAGAAGATCGCTCGGCACCTCTTTCACCCGTCTATCGCCATATCGGCCTTTACGGATATAAACGGGCATCCCTCGAAAAATATGTGACACTGCCTGCCTCACGCTACGAAGAACTTGAAGGTTTGGAACAACTCCGTGCGCTGGAAAACGGCATGACCATCCAGACTGTTATCGTGGATTATAAAGGTCGGCCAGCCATGACCGGAATTGATAGCCCCGAGGATTTGGACCGTGCTGAAAAACTTTTGTCAAAATAATCTCCCGTCAATCGCTCTCGGGTTAATCCTGATACTGGGTCTCTTCCCGCAAAGCGGAGATAATCCGTTCATGCTGGCCCCGACACTTCTTTTGACAGGGGCACTGATATTCTTTAACCGCCTGACGAAAATTCCGACCAATGACCCGATGCTCTTGCTGGTTCTGGGGCTTTATCTGGCTTGGGGCGCAACAGGCCTCGCCAGCACAGTTCCCTTCCCGACAAAAGTCACATGGGTGATCTTCGCCGTCCTACCGCTCACCTATCTATATGTCAGGACTTTCCCCAAAACAGACCTGACAGGACCGCTCGCACTATTCGGGTCCGTACTTGCTCTTCATATAATTTATGAATACGCCCAAGGGATCAATCGCCCCGACAGTTTCTTTGATGACACCAATCTTGCAGGCAT
>QKCR01000132.1 GCA_003245575.1 Alphaproteobacteria bacterium
GGCGGTTGGAGACGAACCACCGCAAAAAGTCAACGTGTTACGATTTGAAACCGGTGAGTTGGCGGCTCTTTCGCCAACGGACTGCGTCAAGGACAGGTTGGCCGCTTTCTTCTATTGGAACGATCAGGAATGTCTGGAGCAAGCCCTGCTTGTCGGAAGCAGCACAGATATCGATCTTTCTGAAATAGAGCGATGGGCACATAAAGAAGGGAACGAAAAGAAATTTAGCCTCTTTAGGGACCAGCTTAAAGAAAAAGAATGATTCCAGCCGTCAAGGTTTTTTCCATAATGCAGGGAATCTGAGAACGGGGTCAGCAGGGCCATTACAACCCTTTAACTAAATCCGAGATGATTTACCGGACGGGTAAAAAACTTGACCGTTGTTCGTGGCAGGTCTACATTGATTTTGTTTTATTTTGATGGATTTACAGGAGGGAAGGATGGTTGCTACGATTAAAAAACATATCGCTTCCGCTGGCCAAAAGCTGACCAGCGGTATTTTTTTATCCAACAGAGATTTGGCCGGGCACCGCATTTGATTCCTCCAGTAGAAAAACGAGGTTACCGAAAAAGGATTAAAATGTTGAGCCCAAATTTCCATTGTTATAGAGGTTGACATCAAGACCGTCATTCGAGGTTTGAATAACGACCGTTTTATGTCAAAGGTGGATTCCGAGACCTTTGATGTTGGTGTAAGCACAGAGCGGCTAACGACTACAAGGGAAATCATATGGAAGTAATTATTGGGATAGTTATTGGGATAATCACTTTTTATATTATTTATCAGTTAGTTAAAGGAACATCCTCCAGCAAAAAGCTCCCGGCGCAACCCGAAATCACGGTCAGATTCGAAGTCTCTGATCATAGTAGGGACAGAGGTGAAATCGAGCGCTATGAACGACCTAGCGGCAAACCAGCAAAATGGTATAGCGCTGGTCAGAGTGTCAATGTACAAGGCTACGACATTACCGGTGGCCTGATTTATGTTGGCGAGACTTTGATTGATACCAGTGGTTATAACAACGATGCCTGCCTCATTAACCCAAAGCTCAAAGTTTCTCCAGCAGAGCCATGGGATGGGGGCGATGAAATGGATTACTGGCCACAGTATGGTCGTATTTCGGCAAGATGTCGTGGCGCTTACTTGAAATGGTTGGCTAGCGGTCGTTCTGAACCTGAAACTAATATTGGATACGTTTTCCTTTTTTTCTATGGTTTGGAAAGAAGGTTGTTTGTTGATGGCCCAAAAGAGGCCGTGCCTGAGCGAGAAAGAACTGAGATTGTACAAGAAGTAAATCGTTTATTGAAGATTTATGGCGGGAATCGTTCTTTCCGTGGTTATGCAAGCAATTTCCTTGCTATGGAGTGGGTCCTCTATCAAAGCGACAAGCCGGTTCCCAGTTATCTTGATTTTAACGACAGGTATTGTTCGGAGCCATTTCAGGTCGTTTTGGCTCAATACGTTGCCGCCGGAAAGCCAATTCCTGCCGAAATCTCTCTTCAATGGATAATTCTTCATCCCGAATTTGGTTTACGAACACCAGCTCGGCGTTGTGTGAAAGAGTTCAGAGAATTATTTGTTCGTCGCTATAAGCAGCAGTTCGGGGAGGGGTTGCTCATCAAGCCCAACAAGACACCTTTGAAGCTTGAATATCGTGCCGCAAGCTCTTCTATCCGCGGAAATCTCAATCTCAACGTTCCAGAGTTGCCAAACCCATTCATTCTTACTGCGCCGCTCAAAAAACTAAGCGCGTTAGTTGAGGAGTGCACATTAGAGTTGGAACAGTACAGCCGATTCCTGGGGCGCAAAGAAAATGACCCAAATTCACTTGCGGCTCTTGCGTTACTGCCCAAGGAGCTAATGCAGCAAGCACCGGCGGCGAAAAAAATTCAATCACATTTTGCACAGGCCTGCACGAATGGTGCGGGGCTAATCAATGTGGAACGTCTGTATGAGAGTTTTGGTGAAAAGGCACCTCTTCAAATCGGTAAAAAAGAATCTGAAAACTTGGCAATGTTAGTGGAAGGCATGGGCTTTGGGATGGCGCCAGATATTCGATTCCATAACATGAAGCCAACTCTCGACGGCAAGGTAGCAATTTTTCCAAAAGGGCATGGCGTAGATTTCCGGCCATCCAGGGAATACCGCACACTCGCAACTATTCTTCGACTTGGTGCGATGGTTAGCCAAATTGACGATGATCTTTCTCCTGCCGAGGAAGCAATTCTGCAAAGGCTCATATACGAAAATCGTGATTTAATTCAGCTAGAGAAGGAATCATTGTTGGCGCTTCTACATTGGTGCCTCAATACTCCTCAAGGGATTGCCGGTATCAAGCAGAGGCTGGCCGAAGTCAGTTCAGTTGAAAAAACTGCCATTAGTCACATCTTGATTTCAGTTGCCTATGCAGATGGACGAATCGACCCAAAAGAGGTCAAACAGTTGGAAAAACTATACACGACTCTTGGGCTGAATAAAGAGCAAGTTACAAGCGACCTGCATACCTTAGCGGCGGCAAGCGAACCTGTAACCGTCGGTTTGCGAGATTCGGAGCCTTCCTTTTCTATTCCCAAACCTAAACTTGAGTCTGTAAAACCGATGGGCTTTAGCTTAAATGAAGAGCTAATCCGCATCCGTGAGGAAGAGACACGTCAAGTTAAAGGTGTGTTGGAAGAAATATTTTCTGATCAAGACGAAGAACGGACCGACGTCGACGTCTCTATGCCCACTTCCCAACCAGCTACCCCTTTGTCCTCTCTGGATCAGGCGCATCAAAACTTTTTCCATCGCTTATTAAAACAAGAAACATGGGAACGCAGCTCCCTACATGAACTTTGCAAGGAGCTTGGTTTAATGGTTGATGGTGCAATGGAAGTCCTTAATGAGTGGGCATTTGACAATGCCAGTGCTCCACTCATTGATGATGGCGATCCGGTCTTTGTAGATGTAACTCTTGCAAAGGAGATACTAAATGTCCAATAACAATAAACAACGGCTTCGCCCACGTGAGCGTGATGCTATTATTCAATCTTTGCGTGCTGGCGTAACCCCACGTACAGGGTTGCAGCACATTCAAGTTGGGCGAGTGCGTGAAGTAGAAGCCCTTCTTAAAGATATCGAGCGCATCTCAGATGGTGGTTCTGCCATTCGATTTATAATCGGTGAATTTGGCTCTGGAAAAAGTTTTTTTCTACAATTGATTCGCGCTATCGCACTTGAGAAAGGTTTAGTAACAATTCATGCAGACCTCTCACCAGACAGAAGACTTCATGCCACAGGGGGGCAGGCCCGTAGCCTTTATGCCGAACTAGTACGCAATCTTTCTACCCGTACTAAGCCAGAGGGGAATGCGCTCACTAGTGTGGTTGAGCGCTTTATCACTGAAGCTAGAAAACAAGCCGACACTTCTGGAAAATCCGTGACAGCAGTTATTGGGGACCGACTTTGTCACTTGTCTGAACTTGTCGGCGGCTACGATTTCGCCAAAGTGATAGAGGCGTACTGGAATGGTTACGAGCACGACAAAGAACAACTCAAGGCCGACGCAATTCGCTGGCTACGAGGCGAATTTACGACCAAAACTGATGCTCGCAATGCCTTAGGCGTACGGACCATTGTTGACGATGCCAGCGTTTACGACCACTTCAAGCTCCTGAGTCTGTTTGTCCGTCAAGCCGGTTATAATGGCCTTCTCGTTAATCTGGACGAAATGGTGAATCTTTACAAGCTTTCCAGTCAGAAGGCTCGAATTTCAAACTATGAACAGATCCTGAGAATTTTAAATGACTGTTTACAGGGCAGCGCGGAACACATCGGTTTTCTCTTAGGCGGAACACCAGATTTTCTCCTTGACCCAAGGAAAGGCCTTTATAGCTACGAGGCGTTGCATTCTCGCCTCGCTGAGAACTCTTTTGCCCGTACCGCAGGAGTCATTGATTATTCCTCGCCCACGTTGCATCTTGCCAACCTCACGCCCGAGGAATTGCTCATCCTTTTGAGAAATCTCCGGCATGTTTATGCCTTTGGTGATGTGAGCAAGTATCTTCTCCCTGATGAAGCTTTGACGGCTTTTTTGGCGCATTGTTCAAATCGGATCGGCGATGCTTATTTTCGGACACCTCGCAACACAATTAAGGCTTTCGTTGACCTTTTGGCAGTACTTGAACAAAATTCAGATCTTCGCTGGACTCAATTGATTGAACAGGTGCATTTGGAAGAAGAATGTAATACAGACATGCCGGAAATTGAAATTGAGGACAACGACGAGTTGGCTACATTTCAGCTCTGAGGCTCAAAATGAGTGAGTCCCTTGGGTTCAATTTATTACATAAGGATGTTCAGCGTTGGGTTTGGGCGCAGAATTGGACTGCGCTCAGAGATATTCAGGAGCGATCAATCGAGCCAATTCTGAGAGCAAGTTGTGACGTTATTATCAGCGCTTCCACTGCAGCAGGCAAGACGGAGGCCGCCTTTCTTCCCGCCTGTTCTTGCATCGCCGATACAACTCCTGATGGACTCGGCATTCTGTACATAAGCCCTCTCAAGGCATTAATAAACGACCAGTTCCGTAGACTTCAAAGTCTATGTGAAATCCTCGGTTTCCCTGTAACTCCATGGCACGGGGATGTCCTTCGTTCCCTTAAAGACAAGCAGAAGAAAAAACCCAGCGGCATCATTCTGATCACCCCGGAATCGCTTGAATCGTTATTATTGAATCAGGCTGGTTGGTGTACCCAGGCTTTCTCAGGCTTAAGTCATATCATTATTGATGAGTTCCATGCTTTTCTCGGCTCGGAACGAGGATGCCAACTACAGTCTCTCATGCACCGTATTGAATTTATGCTTGGGCGGATGGTTCCTAGAATTGCTCTTAGTGCCACCCTGGGAGATATGGGCCAGGTGGCAAGCTTCTTGAGATCGGCATCAAAGAATTACCCTTGTGAGATTATAGAATCAAGCGCATCGCATTCAGATTTGAAAATTCAGCTAAGAGGCTATCTGAATAAGGCTGGAGAAGAAGAGGACGCGGCTACTGCATTTGAGGAAATAATCGAGGACCTTTATAAAATTCTCCGTGGCAGATCACATCTAATTTTTGCAAATAGCCGCAGTCGGACAGAAGAGATAGCGGCGACTTTATCGGATCGCTGCGAAAAAGATGGTGTCCCAAATGAATTCTTTCCACACCACGGCAGCCTTTCCAAAGAGATTCGAGAAAGCCTCGAGGTAAGACTTCAGGAGGAAAACTTTCCAACTTCTGCGATTTGCACCATGACTTTGGAATTGGGTATTGACATCGGAAGTGTAGATTCAATCGCTCAAGTAACCGCACCCCATTCCGTGGCAAGCTTACGCCAGCGTCTTGGGCGCTCCGGCCGTCGAGGTGATGCTGCAATATTGCGACTTTTCATTCCAGAGGATGAAATTACGGCAAAGAGCCATCTTTTGGATCGGCTCCGTCTGGAAACCGTACAATGCATCGCAATGATAAATCTGTTACTGCGGAAATGGTGCGAACCGGCTCCGAATAATCAGTATCACCTGTCTACCCTTGTCCAGCAAACGTTGTCAGTAATTGGCCAGTATGGAGGTGTTCGTGCAAATCAGCTCTGGTCCTTGTTGTGTGAAACCGGCCCGTTTTCATTGGTTAATCAAAAAGTTTACGCTTGTTTATTAAGAGCTCTCGGCGAACAGGATCTGATAACGCAAACCCATGATGGACAACTCGTTTTAGGAACCAGGGGGGAAAGACTCGTTGAAAACTACACATTCTATACGGCATTTAACACCCCTGAAGAGTATCGCCTTGAATGTGAAGGTCGTGTAATTGGCACCGTGCCGATAGATAAACCACTTGTAACCGGGCAGCTTATCATTTTTGCGGGGAAACGTTGGGAAGTTTTGTACATCAACGCTGAAAAGAAAATTATCATGTTGAAGCGGGCAACTGGCGGCAGGCCTCCAAAATTTGGGGGATCGGGGCAGATGGTTCACGATGTCGTTCGGCAAGAAATGCAATGTGTGTACACGCAGAAAGCTATTCCTATTTACTTAGATAAATCGGCTAAAGAAATGCTTTCTGAGGGCATAGAGTGTTTTCACTCATTGGGTTTAAATAAAAATAATGCTCTACAAATAGGAAATACGGTTCATGTCCTTCCTTGGCATGGCGACCAAATTACAACCACAATTACGGTACTTCTTCGCCGTGCAGGTTTAGCTGCGGATTGCTTCGGGGGTATTATTGATATCGGAAATTGCTCTTTGGATAAATTCTATAAAACAGTTGAGTCCACCTGTCTAAGCGATAAACCGTCATCTGAAGAATTAGCCAGGGGTATACCGGACACAATTGTTGAGAAGCATGATCCGCTTCTCCCAAAAGAAATTCGTGATTTGGCTTATGGGCGAAGGTTTTTTGATGTTGATGGAGCTGTGGAGTGGATGAAAAAGTTTTACCTTCACCATTAGATGTAGCGGATCATTTAATCCTTGAATTCCTATAATTCACAATTTCTCAGTAATTTCCGGTTAGGTTTTTGCTCGACGTTTTTTCCGGCCTAGCCGTTTGGTTTTGCGTGAGCTGTCATGTCTTCGTGGTCGTTGGTTGTGAAACTCCGCCGCCTCATTCGCGATTTGGTGACGTAATTCCCGCACCCG
>QKCR01000029.1 GCA_003245575.1 Alphaproteobacteria bacterium
GGGAAGCTTATCTTTATTTGTTATCGGCGCAATTGCCGTCCTGATTGTCGTCTATAACCGCATCGCGGCACTTTCGCAACGTCGAAAGAATTCATTTGCAGACATCGATGTACAATTAGAACAGCGGTACAACACTATTCCGAATATGGTCGAAACTGTTAAAGCGTACGCCGGTCATGAGCATCAGGTGTTCAAAGATGTTATTGCTGCTAGATCCGCCGTAAAAGATGCATACGGAATGAGCGAAGATCGTTTCCGCGCTGAGGCTGAAATGACAAAAGTGGTGCGCCAACTTTTTGCGTTGGTTGAAAACTATCCCGAACTAAAGGCGGATCAGAACTTTTTGTACCTGCAAAACGAATTGTCCGAATTGGAAAATAAAATTTCTGCCGCTCGTCGTTTCTTCAACTCCACAACTGCAGAATACAATACTGCTATCCAGCAATTCCCAGGAAACTTGATGGCTCGCGCATTCGGATTCTTTGAAGAGCCATTCTTCAAAATAGAAGGGGAAGAAAAGAAATCACTGCCGAAAGTCAACATGGCGCGTAAGAAGGGCTAGGGGAAATGTCACTGGGTGATATTGGGATTGCCACATCGAGATGGAATGCACGGAATAAATCCATTGCACTTATGGCACTCTACCCTGTGATTGTCACCTATACAGCTTATTGGCAATTCTACTTTCTCTATATATTTTTTAATCACAAAGAACTAGCTCATGAGGTTCATCCCGATATCGCAGGGCGGGTGAATAATATTTATATCTTTATCTTTCCTGTCATCGCATTGGGACTTTTATTGTGGTTCCTGAAATGTTTAAGAAATCAGGACGATATTATCCGGAAACTCTTTCGCGCACATTATATTGAACGTAAGGATAATCCTGATCTGTTCAATATGGTTGAAACCCTTGCAATACAGCTGGGGCGACCAACTCCGGAAATATATGTCATAGAGACATTTGCGAGGAATTCATTTGCCTCAACATTGGCAGACGGTACTGACAGGATTTATGTTACAACTGGTCTAATGGATAATTTATCCAAAGACGAAGTCGAAGCCGTTTTGGCACATGAATTTGCGCATATCGTAAGTGAAGATACACGTTGGATCGGTTTGTCTATCATATTTACAAACTTACTTGGTGCGTTACCTGTTGCAATGGTGGATCAGGTCAATACATTCAGTCAGGATTACAAACGCGAAGATCTTGTCCATATGTTTCTCATATACTTTATTGTGCTATTTCCGCTTTGGGCGGGATATTTCTGCGTCTCTCTTGTCAGATTGTTTATCATGTTCGAACGTGAACATCAGGCCGATTTGCTGGCTGCCGAGATCACAAAAAATCCTGATGCTTTGATGCGCGCATTATTCCGTATTCGCAAACACGCACGTATCCCGCATATTCCGTCGGACGTCATGTTCCTGTGTATTGATAACCCGAGGGGCGGATTCTTCGCGACACATCCGAGATTATTCTCGCGATTGAGAAAAATAGCCTCTATGACCAACACACCAATCCCGATGATTAGTGAAGCGTCGTCAGCTCCGATCCATAAAAGATTTAGTAAGAATAAATTACTGGAAAGAACGTTTCGGCCATTCAAGCCGAAAATGTAGCAGTATTAAGGTTCAAGAGCTGACACTTGCGAAACATGTTGTTTGCACTCAGGGTAATCATTCGGGTCATATTCGGTCAACAGAGAGATCATTTCCATCGTATCCAATCCTCGTGTCTTTCCACCGGTGAGTGGCCCGTCAAATTTCCACTGCCCACCATCTTGTCCACCTTTTTCCAAAGACATGACTTCAATATCCCAACCATGGGCACGACGAAACGCCGCTAATCTTTTCCCCATAGAGAGTGAAGAATCTGTAGAGCCGATATCTTTGGGGGCGCGTGCCCAGACCACATCATGGTCGCTAATGCGGGCGGATACTCCGAATAAGTCTTTGATTATTAATGATAATTCGCTCATTTTATGCCTCTAAAGGATGCTCTTTCAACTAGAGCTTGGGAAAACACTGCCAGAAACAAGTAATTATGTCAATAAATATGGCAAGAGATAAAGGAATCTGCTTGCATCCCGAGACTATTTCTGTGTATAACCACCCGTCCCGGAATGGCTCTGGCCTGGCTAAAATCGGCTGCCTCGGCAAGACCCTGCTAACCGGATACTTAAATACCTAAACTAAGGAGAAGAAAATGCCGAAGATGAAGACCAAAAGCGCAGCTAAAAAGCGCTTCAAAGTGACAGGTTCTGGTCAGGTTAAATTTAAGCCTGCTAAAATGCGTCACATGCAAATGAACAAACCGAAATCCATGAAACGTAAAGCACGTGGTACCTCCATTTTGGCGGACATGGACGGACGTATCATTCTCGAAAACTTCCTGCCTTACCAACGTGGTAAGAGCAAAGCCAATCCGAGCCCAGCTCCGGTTGAAAACGAATAGGATAGGAGAGAAAGATGTCCCGAGTTAAAAAAGGTTCCCCACGTGCACACGCACGTCACGTAAAAGTTTTGAAACTGGCTAAAGGTTACCGCGGCCGTTCCAAGAACTGTTACCGTATTGCTTTAGAACGCGTTGAAAAAGCGCTGCGCTATGCATACCGCGACCGTCGTAACAAGAAACGTGATTTCCGCGCTTTGTGGATTCAACGTATCAACGCGGCAGTACGCGAACACGGCTTGACCTATTCCCGCTTCATGGGTGCAGTGAACAAAGCTGGCATTCAGGTTGACCGTAAAGTGTTAGCTGAACTGGCTGTAAACGACGCTGCTGCTTTCAAAGCAATCGTCGAGCAAGTTAAAAAAGCTGCATAAGAGAAGCTGATATTATAATTTAGAAAGCGGCTCGATGCAGAGCCGCTTTTTTATTTGGAGAAAATAATGAAATACAAATTCGGAATTTTTGACTGGAACGGAACGTTGATAGATGATGCTGATGCAAATCTTGCAGGCGCCAACGCAACATTTCGTTTGGCTGGCGTTCCGGAACTGACTATGGATGCCTACCGTGAGATGATGGATTTCCCTTTGATCCATTTTTATAACCGCAGCGGCGTTGATACAGATACTTACCTGACTAATGTTGGATCATTCGGTGAAGCCTTCTTCAAAGAGTATCGAGAAAAATCCGAACAATCACCATTGCGTACAGGAACAATAGAAACACTGGATAGGCTTCTGGATGGAGGTATAACCATGATGGTTCTGAGTAACCATCTTCAAGAACATCTGGAAGAACAAATGGCGACGCGTCACGTGCACCATAAATTCAAACATATTTCAGGCAATACGGCCTTTGATAAAAGCCAAATCACGAAGATGAATAAGCTGGATCGCTTGAAAAAGATAATGGAAGAGCACGGTTACAAACCGGAAGAATCATTTATTATCGGTGACTCGCTGGAAGAACCTGAAATCGCGCATACTCTCGGGATGACAGGAATCTCCGTAACATGGGGCTGCTTCTCACGCAAAAGGCTGGAAGCATCAAACACCAATCACGTAATTGACGAGATTGGTGACCTGGTCAGGATTTTGTGGGAATAACCAAACTTCCGCTTGCGGTTAGTCATAACAGTACATATAGTTATCCCTATAAACAAAAAATAAGACTAAAACAGGGATTACATACGTGGATTGCTCTCTTAACAGAGATTTCGCCCAAAGAGCGGAACGTCATGGAAAATTCGGATTTGAAGGAACTGATAGCTTTCAGAGAGTTCTCAGTCTATTGAGATCAGCCACAACAATGCGCACCAATCCGATTGCGCCCATGCAAAATTTCATCGCGCGCTGGATTAAAAATTTCGAGAATAAAAGTACGCGTGAAAGCGGTGTCGCAATTACACATCTGTTTGTCGATTTTAGCCGCGAAAGATACTGCCCCCCAAAAATACTTCTTGGCCCAATGGTGGAAGAGGCGACAAGGGTAGCCAGAGTCATGAGCGTCCGTGAAATGCGCAAACTGGTCATTTCAATGGCGTATCTGGCTATTGATCCGGGAGAAAGATTTCTTGCGGCTATGAGCCATAATGTCAAAGCACATCATCACCATCTGAATAAGAACGAGGCAATTCTTATGCTGCACGGGTTAGCTGTCTTGGACTCTGTCCTGGCGCACCATTGTGGAGAGGAAAGATTTGATCTCAAATCAATCTATTACACTTTGGTTTCAAATCCTGAATTTATAAGAAAAATGCATGATCATCCCGATCGTGCGCAGATCAATATGCTGGCAGATGCTGACCGTTGGTTTGTCGGAACGTCCGAATGGAAATATCAAGATGACGAATTTGATTCCTCCCCGTTAGAGAGAGAAGTTGCAGCAGTTCTCAGGAAGAGTAGCGCTGATGTCTTCGAACAAATGGATATGCCTTATATCAACCATCCGGTCGACTTAAGTGTGATGTATAATGAAAAGTCATTCCATCTGGAATGCGACGGCAAAACCCACCTGGTTCGCTTGTGTGACGGGCACGGGACTTATATGAACGGCCAGACGATTTTTCAATCAGGCTTGATCCAGCGTGCCGTTGATGCGCCTTTGGTCAGGTTGCCAAGCTATATTTTCTTGAAGAATGAAGAGGATATGGGGTTCTGGAGAAGTTTTCTGGATCAAATGACCGTTATCCCTGAAAAAACCAGCTTGATGCTTTTGGGCGTTGGGCGTCCCCAGCTATTACCGATCAAGGTAAACTCTCCGTTCTAGATTAGAGAACTTCAGATTGTTTTTTTAGCCTCTTGCGTCCATCGTTTCTTGCTTGCGATTTCCTTGAAAATGCTGCAAAAATAGCACCCTCAAAGAGGAAATAATGGATACTGCAGCTTTAAAAAAAGAACTGGTGGACCTTGTTGCGTCCGCAAATGATATGACAACTCTCGAAAACGTCCGTGTGGAAGCACTGGGTAAAAAAGGACGGATTACAGATTTGATGAAGACGCTGGGGGGAATGTCCCCTGAAGAGCGCAAAACAGCAGGCGCAGAACTTAACGTCCTGAAAGACGAAATTGCAGCCCTTATCGAAAAACAGGCCTCACAACTCAAAGCCCAAGAAATGGATGCGCGTCTGGCAGCCGAAACGCTTGATGTGACGCTGACCACTCGCCCGGAGCGTAAAGGGTCTATCCATCCGATCTCACAAGCCATTGACGAGATGGTTTCAATTTTCGCAGACATGGGCTTTAGCATCGCAGAAGGTCCCGATCTTGAAGACGACTTCCACAATTTCACAGCATTGAATTTCCCACTGGGTCACCCTGCACGTGAAATGCATGATACCTTCTATTTGCCGAATGACGAACGTCAAGAAGGCGAAGCGCAAAAGAAATTATTGCGCACGCATACATCGACTGTTCAAATCCGTCACATGTTGAAGAACAAACCACCGATCAAAATTATTTGCTTCGGTCGCGTGTACCGCTCTGACTATGACATGACCCACACACCTGTGTTCCACCAGATGGAAGGCTTGGTGATTGATAAATCAACACATATGGGCCACCTTAAAGGTTGCCTGATGGATTTCGTTCGCAGCTATTTTGAAATCGACGATCTGCCTGCACGCTTCCGCCCAAGTTTCTTCCCATTCACGGAACCAAGTGCAGAAATGGATATTGGTTGCACCCGTAAAGAAGGTGGGTTGCAAGTCGGTAAAGGGGATTCATGGCTTGAAGTTTTGGGCTGTGGCATGGTTCACCCGAATGTGATCCGTAACTGTGGATTAGACCCTGAAGAATACCAAGGCTTTGCTTTCGGTATGGGGATCGAACGTTTGGCAATGCTCAAATACGGAATCCCTGATTTGCGCACCTTCTTTGAAGCCGACACACGCTGGTTAAGCCATTACGGATTTGACCCGCTTGACCGCCCGAACCGCGCCACAAAATAGATTTTTAAAAGAGATACAAAATGAAATTCACATTAAGCTGGTTAAAAGACTATCTGGATACAGATGCAACGCTAGAACAAATCGTTGAGAAACTGACCGATGTCGGTTTGGAAGTCGAAGGCGTAGAAGATCGCGCTGCTGTTTATGCGCCGTTCAAAGTTGTTGAAGTGGTTGAGGCTGTACAACACCCGAATGCAGATCGTCTGCGTGTCTGCCAAGTCAAAACCGAAAACGGTATGCTTCAAGTCGTCTGCGGTGCACCGAATGCTCGTGCAGGCATGAAGGCAATTTTGGCACCGGAAGGCAGCTACGTTCCCGGTCTTGATATGACCATGAAGAAAACAAAAATCCGTGACGTGGAATCAAATGGCATGATGGCCTCCGCCCGTGAAATGAATTTAGGCGAAGATCACCAAGGCATTATTGACCTGCCTGTGGACACACCGATCGGCACACCACTGGCAGAAATATTTGGCCTAAATGATCCTGTCATTGAAATCAACGTCACTCCGAACCGACCTGATTGCGCAGGGATCAGAGGGATCGCGCGTGATCTGGCAGCAGCAGGCTTGGGAACTTTGAAACCATTAGCCTCTCCAAAAATCGAGAGCAAATTTGAGTCGTCCCCAAAAGTCACCCTCGATTTTGATGGAGACAACAAGGAAGCCTGCCCTCTGTTCATGGGACGTTTGATTAAGGGCGTAAAAAATGGCCCGTCTCCC
>QKCR01000010.1 GCA_003245575.1 Alphaproteobacteria bacterium
AAACAAAAGAGCCCCTTTAGGGGCATAAAGTAAGAAGTTGCATGGTAGCTTGAATAAAGTGAAAGCAGCGCCTTGAGGCGTTTGTAGGCACCAAGGGCTTATAGCCAAAAGTAAGCCACCCGTTTTACGGGTGGTCTTGACTTGCTTCGCAGAATCTAAATGATTGCGGTGCTAGATATAAACGAACTGAATCTTGTGGGATAGTATTTTATTGGTGTATTCATTTTTCAGAGAGAAAAATCAATGATTCGTTGTCAGTTGTCTTTCCAACGCCACAAATGATGTTATGACTGCTTCTGTAAGTATTTATAAAAGTTCGATTCTTTGTAATTACCTGCAAGAAAATTCTGATTGCCCGTGACCGGTTTATCCGATAGTGTTTTCACATCATCCGCAACTAAGCTTGACTGAGTTTGTACCAACACAGCGTTGGCAGCACGACAGTACTCCGTAATTGGCGTTGCGGTACCGATTATAAAAATGATTGCGATTGCAATTCCAACCTCTCGGATACAAACGCAGCGTTGGCCGTCGACAGCTTTCAAGCGAATGCTGCCGTATAGTGTGCGAATTGTCAGCAGCATGAGCACAAAAAGTGCCGGAATTGACGCACGCATAGCAAAATCGGTTGTCGATCCTATGCTGAACGCGCCTACGCAACAAAGCGAAACAATCGAAATCCAATATAATATGTTGTTCCGATTTTCCCTGAAAAGAATTATGCTTAAAATGCCAAATTCGACCAGACAAAAAGATAGATACCGGAAGATTGCGAATCCCCATCCGAATGCTTCGGCATACAGATTAAAATGAAATGGATTGTCACTGACCGTCTGATTTGTCTTGAAATACAAATAATAAATTGGCAATAACAATATGGCGGCAACGATATTTTGTACGGAGAATACTTCCTTCAGAAAACAGGGCACCTGTTTTGAATGAATAAATGGAATTAGTTTTTGCACTCCTACAACGAAAAGAAACAAGAACAATCCTACTGCCGGGATAGATGAACATATTAGAATAATCAGACACAGGAAAACATAATTCCGGACGCTTTTCTCGTTTGCAAAAAGAGCCGTGGCGAGCCATACGGGCGTTGATTGATTGTACACCCAGAACAGCTGCGTTGTGTTTGAACTGTACTGATATGTGAGCGACCACCACTCCAGATGATTCGGTATTGCTGTAACGTCGAAACGAAGCGCACTAAGAAGACCTATAATGTCCATTCCACTAAAGAATACAAGAAATATCATCGCCAAAACAATTTTTTTGAACGAATCCGCTTTTATGTAGATAAATACTAGAAGAGATACGAAAAAAAGGTAAACAAATGACCAGAGAAATAAAGCAATATTAGCGACAATCCATGCCGTATCAAAGCTAAAAAACAGATTAGCCACTTTCCCGATTGACGCAGGGACAAGCCAATAACCTATATAATAAACCAGCGAACACCCGGTCTGGTCATAGACGACCGGCCAACGAAAGGCAACTAAATCCCTGAATATCGCATTCCGGTAGTTATGGTCGCTTGACTGATAATAGAAGCCTCCCTGACCCGCAAAGTAACACCATAGAAGAAGCACGATGGATACAAATACAATGGCTTTCACACTGATTTCAAAAACAGCAGATTGGGTCTTCCGCGCATTGAGGAGAATGAGAACCCATGAAAACAGAAGTAACGCCGTTGCCGGTATTGCAATCAATGGCCTTATCCAGCCGATGATAAATAAGGATGTCGGAAGCAGCAGTAAGAAGTACGCTGCTGCCTGTATATACCAAACTTTAATTTTCACCATCATTTACTCATACCGTTTACTTTCGTTGAAAACAGATCCGTATAGGCTTATTAATCCTCAAATCCGGTTTTTGGATCAGCAATAGCATGCGTTCTTCATCTCTTAAAATCGAACTGTAGAATTGTATACAACTTTTGCAATTATATACACTTGCATCACTTTTAGTCAAGAGAGTGTGCCTCGTAAAAGAAAATCTGTTTCCTAAGATTACCCCAGCTAAAGTGTTTTTCGCGTTTATGGGCAAAGGAAACCCAACTGAAATGGTATCTGCTTCGGATGGATTGAGTGGCGAAATACAACGAGGTGATATGTAGGGCATAGATGATACATTTTTATATGTCAAATAATTGCAAGTTGCAAAAGTGCATTCTGTTCCAAGTATACGACTTATCACCAAAGCCCCTGACAACGATAGGAGTAAATCGCATTGTGTTCGATAATCAAATAATAAACCATGCCTCAGAATGCTATTAATTATATGAAATATTGGTATATAAGCCGTTCTAAAGTTCTTGGGAAACTATAAAATTGCGAACCGCGCAAAATGAAAAACCTGACAGCAAATGGTTTCTCAACCCCAAATCAACCGAACTTTGTATGCTAAGGCTTAACTATCTATATTACTTTAGTTCGTTTGGATTCTATAGTCACTTTTTGCTCGGATAATTTGAGAAGCAGGGGATTTCTCTTGTTCTGATCATGCAACTGCGCGTATTTCGCGTGGCAGGATAATTCGCATACGGAACGATTGAACTTGACTTCTTCTTTTTTTGACGACATTAAATGAAAACGTTTGCAATATATCGATGAAAATTGGACATATTTTAATCAAATCTTGTTGAATATTGAGGTATGTACATACAAGAAACTACATTCTAAGTGTAAGAAATCTGGTAAAAACATGCCTTGCCAGTGAATGAAAATTCGTTTTTCCGCATGAAAAAACAAGCAATATTGACATAATTCCTCCAAAATGATGTTGAATTTCAAAAAACGCTTGACAATCATATATTGGCATGATATAAAAAATGCATAGAGCAAACGATTGCCTAATTACTGAAGCATAAAACCTAACTACAGTACAATTTTCCTCGTTACAAACAGTTGATTTTCGAAATTTAATTTGAGGTATGCTTTTTTAAAAAGTCTTCTGAGTTTCTAGCAAAGACGCTGAAAACACAAAGACATATATTAAGTATATTTCAAAGCGTGATTGACGCACTCAAAAAGAACAAATAGAAAATAATCGTAGCAAAAAAAAAGGGGACGGACGTTACAAGAACAAAGGCAGACATGAAAGAGTCCAAAGGATTAAACCGTGAGGAATTGAGCTAGTTAGAATAACTAGTTTCAATATATAAAGAGATGGAGGATGTCAAATGAAAAAAGCTTTATCCCTTGTACTGGCCTTAGCTATCGCTTTGAGTTTGGTAGCATGCACCTCAACTGGAACAACGACGACAACTACTTCTGAGGATCAGACAACTGCTACGACTGAACAAGCAACAGAAACACAGAACCTGGATCCAATTGTTCTTGGTTGCTCCGGCCCGTTGACAGGCAATAACGCACAGTTTGGCGAAAATGCGCTGAATGGCATTATGGTGGCAATTGAAGAAATCAATGCCGACGGTGGTTTGCTTGGCGGCCGTATGCTGGAAGTTCGTTCTTATGACGACAAAGGCACGGGTGAAGAAGGCGCGTCAGTAGCTGAACTGCTGATTTCCGATGAGGATGTTTGTGCTGTTCCGTCAGCTGCTTACGGTTCCAGCGTAGGACTTGTAGAAGCCCCGCTGTTCCAGGAAGCTGGTCTGGTCGCAATTTCCAACTCTGCATCCCATCCGGATTTTTCTGCTACAGGTGATTGCATCTATCGTAATAACCTGACTGAAGCGGGAGAACTCCAATATGCTTACCAGATGCCGCAGGTTGTTGGCGCTAAGAAACTGGGTATCGTCTCCATGATGTCCGAGTTCGGCGAAAGCTTCACGGCTGGTTTCGAAGCATTGCAAGAGCAGTATGGCGACAAAGTCGGTTTTGAAATTGCATGCGTCTCTTGGTTCACTGATGGAACCGTTGACTTCGCGCCCAACATCGCCGAGCTGATCAATGCTGGTTGCGATACAATCATCTTCTTCGCTGAATACAACAACTTTGCTTCTTTCGCAATTCAGTACCGCAAACTTGATCCGAACGCGCAGTTTATCGGCCTTATGACCTGCTATACGCCGGATCTTGTTAACCTCGGTGGAGATTCCGTTGAAGGCGTGTATCTGTATTCCTGCCTCAACCCCAACAGCACGAACCCGGAAGTGCAGAAATTTGTTGCAGCGTACAAAGCAAAGTATGATGGCGCTGAACCTGATTTCGTAGCGGCAAACGCGTACGATTCCGTAAAGATCATTGCAGCTGCGATCGAACAGGCCGGTTCTGCGGACCGTGAAGCGATTCGCGAAGCGATTAAGACGGCCCACGTGGTTTGCACCGCGGGTGATCTGTCCTTTGATGCAAACGGAGATGCCGTAAAATCCGTTGTTATGTTCAAAATCGAGAATGGTCAATTTATCGAAGTCGAAGGCGCATTCAAACTCTGGGATGAATTCGTCGCGAGCTTATCCTAATCCATAAACACCTGGTTTTGCCTGAATTCATGGATAAAGGGGTTCCTGAATTATCAGGAACCCCGAAAACTTAGTGATGTCGGAGGTAGAAGCATGTTTCTACAGCAAATTATTAACGGAATCTCAATTGGTCTTATTTATGCGCTTGTTTCAGTTGGTTATTCGCTGATCTTTGGTGTTCTGCGAATGATGAACATGGCGTATGCTTCGATTTTAACTGTTGGCGCTCATTTTTGTTTGTCATTGGTTCAAGCAAAATTCGGTTTTTTCCCAGCGATCATCGTTGCATTGGTGTTAACTGGTTTGGTCTCGGTCTTTTTCGACGTATCGATGTTGGCTCCCTTAAGAAAGAAAACTGGTAGTGATTCCGTTACTGTTCTCATAACAGCAATCGGGTTTAACTATATCTTATTAAATCTATGTCTGGTTATTTGGGGAAGCGAACGAAAACCTTTCCAGAATGTGTTTGACTTTGGCAGCCTTCAAGTAGGCAGCGTCATATTTGACTCTTCGCAGATCGTTATTATGGCTACTGCGCTTGTCATATTAGCCGCTCTCACTTGGGTAATTTACGGCTCGAAGATTGGACTGGGCATGCGCGCAGTACAGCAAAACACGAAGGCGGCAAATCTTGCGGGCGTAAATACGAAAGTAGTAATCACATTTTCTTTCTTTATCAGCGGTATAACGGCTTGTATTGCAGGATTTCTGATTGCTAGCTATTATCAGCTAATATATCCAACGATGGGTGTAGCGCTTGGAGGCAAGGCATTTGCAGCTGCTGTACTTGGAGGAATCGGAGTTTTGCATGGGTCAGTCATTGGTGGCTTGATCGTAGGAATATTAGAATGTGTAGCGGTTTACTTCTTTGGCGGTGGCGTTAGAGACGCGGTAGCCTATATTATACTTATTTTAGTATTGCTGTTGGTGCCTTCCGGGTTGTTTGGCAAAAGTGAGAATACAAAAGTTTAATCGAAGGGACAGCAATTATTATGAAAAATTTTGATATAAAGCTGTTAGAAGGTCTCGAAAAATCGAAATATATAGTAGGAGCTGCTGTTGCGCTTTTAGTTATATCGCTTCCATTTTTCGGTGCTAGTCAATATCTTCTCCGTGTTGCGACAAATATCGGTATTTACGCGATTCTTGCACTGAGCTTGAACCTGATAACAGGTTATGCTGGACAAGTTTCATTGGGCCATGCTGCATTTATGGCAATTGGAGCATATGCATTTATCGTTTTTACGACTAAATATCCGATTGGTTTCTTCCCGGCGATGGGCGTCGGCATCTTATTCAGCGCTTTAGCGGGGTTGATCCTTGGTGCGCCAACGCTTAGGTTATCTGGCGCGTATTTTGTCATTGCAACAACTGGTTTTTCTGAACTGGTAAAAGTTATTGCGCTCAACTGGAAGAGTGTCACGAACGGCGCAACAGGAATAAGAAATATCATTAGACCGACAGTATTCGGAATCGAACTGACGAATGCAAACGGCGGACAATATTGGTTTATGCTCTTTTGGTTGGCGGTTTCGATTTATATCTGCTATGCCATTAAGTACTCCAAATTCGGACGCGCACTTTTTGCAATAAGAGATGATGACCTAGCGGCTAAAATGGCAGGAATCAATACAAGCCTGACGAAGGTGACGGCGTTTGTCTTTTCGGCGGCGTTGGCGGGCGTTGCGGGCGTGTTATATGCAACGATGACCAGATATGTTGAACCGAATACGTTTACAATGGACATTTCAACCATTATCTTGTGCATTGTTATCTTTGGTGGCATGGGTTCGATGGTCGGCATGTTGATTAGTACATTTCTGCTGATTGCATTTCCGGAAGCCTTGCGTGCGCTGGCCATGTACAGGTTTATTATTTACGGCTTGATATTGATCATCATGGTGCGCTTCAGGCAGCAGGGGTTGATCAGCGGCGTAAGTAAATTACCGTACAAACTGCCCAAAGGCGTTTATATCGATAGGGGGTGAGCTGAATGGCGCTGCTTGAAGTAAAAAACCTTTCAAAGATGTTCGGCGGATTGACTGCTGTAAACAATGCAAGCTTTGAAGTGCGGCAAGGTGAAATTGTAAGTATTATTGGACCGAATGGTGCCGGAAAAACAACAATTTTCAACCTTTTAACTGGAGTTTATAAGGTATCTAGCGGTACCGTAGTTTTCAATGGCGAAAATATTACGAATAAGGATGTGCGGTATATCGTAAAAGCCGGCATAGCGCGTACATTCCAAAATTTGAGATTATTTGCAAATATGAGAGTAATCGAAAATGTAATGCTTGGCAATTATGTTCATACGGATTACAACATATTTGATCTCATTTTTCGAACAAAGCGCTTTAAAGAAGGCGAGAGAAAGACGACTCAGCGGGCAATTGATGTTTTAAAAACAATTGGCCTTGAGAACGAAATAAGCACCTATGCAGGAAATCTGCCGTATGGAGTACAAAGACGGCTTGAAATTGCTCGTGCTATTGCGACTGAAGCCAAATTGATATTACTCGATGAACCTGCTGCTGGCATGAATCACTCTGAAACGGAAGAGCTGCTTAATTTCATCAAAGAGCAACGCGGCAGAGGATGCACTATTCTTTTGATCGAACACGATATGAATCTTGTTATGAACATATCCGACAGGATTTATGTCTTGGATTACGGTCAAATTATTGCTTCCGGGCTCCCAGAAGAAGTCTCTCAAAATCCGAGAGTAATTGAGGCGTATCTGGGAAAAGAGGAGGATGAAGAATATGCTTAATGTCACCAATCTAAATACGTTTTATGGGAATATCCATGCGATAAAGGATATCAATCTGGAAGTAAAGCAAGGCGAAATTGTTACAATAGTCGGCAGCAATGGCGCTGGTAAAACGACTACGCTGATGTCAATTTGCGGAGTGTTACGAAAAGCGCGCGGCTCTAAGATTGAATTTTTGGGCGAGGATATTACTGATTTGTCACCGTGTGAAATTGTTAAGAGGGGAATAAGCGTGTCTCCGGAAGGTCGCGAAATTTTCCCCGGATTGAGTGTTTCAGACAACCTGAAATTAGGAGCGTTTACCAGGACAAATGCGGCTGAAATCAGCGATTCATATGAACGTGTTTATGCTTTGTTTCCGAGGCTGAAGGAACGCGAAAAACAAAATGCCGGCACATTATCAGGCGGTGAACAGCAGATGCTGGCGATTGGAAGAGCAATTATGAGCAAACCAAAGCTATTGCTGCTCGATGAACCGTCCATGGGACTTGCGCCGAATTTAGTGAAAATGATATTTAAATTGATCAAAGAGATCAACGGACAGGGCGTAACAATTATGCTTGTAGAGCAGAATGCATCCATGGCGTTAAAAATTGCCAATAGAGGATACATTCTTGAGACCGGGCGCGTAAAATTCTGCGATAGTGCGGAAGTGCTTCGCACGAACAACGAAGTAAAAAAAGCATATTTGGGCGGCAAATAATCCTATTAATAATTAGAGGGTGTTATGGAGAAGAATCAAATTTCGATCAATCTTGAATCTGTTCAGGATAGAATGTCGGGCACGAAACAAATTGTAGATACGTTAAGCAAACTAAAACTGGCTGGATATGATTATGTTGAAATTCTGCATTGCCAAAACCCTGATGATGGATCTACCTGGCGTACTATTTTGGATGACTGTGGATTGAAGGCGAGCTCAACACATGAACTTTTCGATGATATTAAAAAAGATCCCGAAGCGGTGATTCGAAAAGCGAACGACTTGGGTTGCCGATATATCGCGGCGGGTCTTGCCCAAAGCACGGTCTGGGAAGACCAAGCATCGGTCAAAAAGTTGATCGCTGAACTGAATACATTTGGAAGATTAGTAAAAAGCGCCGGATTGCAGTGCCTGTATCACAACCATAATATGGAGTTTTACAAGAGTAAAGGCGCCTCTGAAAACTGTCTTGAAACAATTTTCAACGAAACCGATCCGGAAGCAGTTGGTGCAGAATTAGACATTTACTGGGTTCAGCTAAGCGGCGCATCCCCAATCTATTGGTGCAACAAGCTACAAGAGCGACTCAAAGCGCTGCACCTGAAAGATTTAGGTGTCACCGGTGGATCATTTGACCATTATATTAAGACGCCTGTTCCTGTGACGCTTGGTGACGGCAATCTCGATTTTTCCAGCATAGTAAAAGCGGCGGACAGCGTTGGCTGCGAATGGTACATTGTTGAGACGCACACAAACTGGGTAGATGGCGATTCAATAAAAACAGCAGAATTGAGCTATAACTATCTGCTAAAACATTTTTGCTAAAACGATTGCTTTTTTAGCAAACGATTGTGTATTTTTCAGTAGAAACTGATAAAATAAAAGTTAAAGCAATTGCATATACATCTAGCATATCAAATCTGATTCTTTACCAAAATGTAAAGTATTCATAAGAGGAGAGTTTTCGTGGACGAGATAAATCGAAGCAGCCTAAAGACCATCGCACAAGAATTGAACTTGTCAATTTCAACAGTTTCTCGTGTGGTAAATGGCACGGGGAAAATTTCTGCTGCAACTAGAAAAAAGGTAATGAAGGCTCTCGAAAAACACCAATATGTGCCGAACCAAATTGCAAGATCGCTTAAAACAAACGAGACAATGACCGTAGGTGTGATTGTTCCGGATATAGCGGATTATTTTGCTACGGTAATTAAAGGTGTGGATGCAGTTCTGGCAAGCAAAGAGTATTCAATTATTTTGGTGGATACGAATGAGCAGCCGGAAAAGGAACATCATTATATGAGGTTGCTGTACGAAAAGAGAATCGATGGTCTGCTTCTTGCTACGGTTGATCCGGAAGAAAACAAATGGATTACGGAATATAAAAAGAAGAACATTCCTATTGTGTTTTTTGATAACGAGCCTGTTACGTCTGAAAAGTGTGATGCTGTTATGCTGGACAACATCAAAGCGAGCGCAATGGTCGTAAACCACTTAGCTGAGATGGGTCACAAGAATATAGCGATTATTTGCGGAGAACGCAGCGAATCGACGGCGAAAGAACGCAGCGACGGTTTTCGAATTGCCATGAAAAACAAACGTCTTCCTGTCGATTTGGCTTTGATCAAAGAAGGAAGCTTTCATTTGGAGTCTGGCTATCAATCGATGGTAGAACTGCTTAACAATCGTAAGGAGCATCCATTTACAGCAGTCTATGCCACTTCGTATAAGATGACTTGCGGCGCGATCAAAGCGATGCGAGAATTCAACCTGCGATATCCGGATGATATCGCATTGGTTGGATTTGACTTTATCGATGAGTACGGTCTGATTGAACCATCGATCACATCGATTATTCAGCCGGTTCGCAATATTGGATGCGTTCTAGCATCGAGACTTCTTGAAAGCATGCAAAACAATAAAAAGCATGTTGAAGAAGACGTGTATACCGTAACGCAAACGATTCGCCTGCCTCCGGAATTGAAAGTTGGGGCAAGTAGTAACAAACGTATTTAACATAACACTTACGAAATTTATAGCGTAGTGATACTCGATTAGAAACTAGTATTTTGTAAAACAAACAGGGATTTTAACGGACTGCGATGAGTGAAATCATGGTGGTTTGGTATTGCTATGCAGAGAGGAACGAAAAAAGTGCTCGGGACGCATTTAGTGGGGCTGTATGAAAAGGCGCTCTCACCAACTCTTAACTGGGACGAGCGTCTACGGATTGCGAAAGCAATCGGATTTGATTATGTTGAAATCAGCATTGATGAAGACGATACCCGCATTGAGCGGCTTTATTGGGACAATCAAAAAATCGAGGAACTGAGAAGAAGCACCATTGAGCAAGATATACCAATCATGTCCATGTGTCTCTCGGCTCATCGCAGATTTCCGTTTGGTAGCGCAGATATTGAAAAGCGCGAAAAAGCATATGACATTATGCAAAGAGCAATAGATTTTGCGAGCAGAATGGGCATACGCGTGATTCAATTAGCCGGTTATGATGTTTATTATGAACAATCTTCTCCGGAAAGCGTGCGCCTTTTTAAGCATGGTATGCATTGGGCGGCAAAATATGCCGCGCAAAAGCAGGTTATGCTGGCGATGGAGATCATGGATACGCCATTTATGAATTCAATTTCAAAACACATGGTTTATGAGCAGGAAATCGATTCTCCTTGGTACAAAGTATATCCTGATCTTGGAAATTTAACGGCATGGCCTGAAAATGATGAAGCTGCAGAAATCGAGAAGGGCATTTCCAGCATCGTTGCAGTACATCTAAAGGACACCATACCGCCCCATGGGGACGAATGCGGCAAGTTTAAGTGCGTTCCGTTTGGCGCCGGATGTGTAGATTTTCCCGCTCGATTTGCCCAGCTTGAACAACTTGGATATACCGGACCATACATGGTTGAGATGTGGCATGACGGCCCCACGACGGGAGAAGAACTGGCTAAGAGTAATTTGGATTGGATCAAAGGCCAGTTTGAGCAGGGCATGCGCATGTGCAAAGCGGGGCAAAAAGTATGAAATATTATTTGGGACTTGATAATGGCGGGACTACCACAAAAGCCGCGATATTCGACGAGGACGGCAAGCAGATTGCAACAGCAGGAATGTCAACGCAAATGCTGGTACCGAAACCTGGTTTTACCGAACGCGATATGGAGGAAATGTGGGAAGCCAATTGCCACGTTGTGAAAGAAGCGCTCCGTTTGTCCGGTTGCGATCCACATGATATAGCTGCAGTAGCGGTTTGCGGACACGGAAAAGGCCTTTATCTCTGGGGGAAAAATGAGGCGCCTGTTCGAAACGGAATTATTTCCACAGATAATCGCGCATGGGAGTATCCGAAACAATGGGCAAAAGCTGGGGTCACGGAACGGGTATTTGCGTACTCTTGTCAGAACATCTTGCCGAGTCAACCGGTTTCTCTGCTTGCCTGGCTTCGTGATAATGAGCCGAATGTAATTGAACAGACAAAATATATCTTCGAGTGCAAGGACTATGTGCGGTTTCGCTTGACCGGCGAAGCGTACGCGGAAAGAACCGATTATTCGGGCGCGAACTTTGTAAATCTAACAACCGGAGAATATGATCCGGAATTGCTGGCGCTATTCGGATTATCCGAATGCTTTGATAAATTACCACCGCTGCGGAACGCGACCGATATTTGCGGGTATATTACGAAAGAAGCGGCTCAAAAAACAGGTTTGATGGAAGGCACACCCGTCGCCGGTGGTGCGTTTGATATCGATGCATGCGCAATTGCGGTCAACGTTACGGATGAAACACACATTTGCATGATTGCGGGTACTTGGAGTATTAACGAATATATTCGCAAAGCGCCTGTGCTGGATGGTAGCGTGCTGATGAATTCCTTTTTCTGTCTGCCGGGCTATTATTTGGTAGAGGAATGCAGCGCAACGAGCGCAGGCAATAATGAATGGTTTATCAAGACAATGCTGCCCGAGGCTAAGCAAATAGCGAAAGCTGAGGGGAAACGGTTTTATGATTTGATGGATGAGTGGGCAGATGCGATTGAGACAAGTGTTTTATGCCCGATATTTCTGCCGTTTCTAATGGCTAGCAACGTGCATCCCAATGCGATGGCTTGCTTCGTTGGCATGAGCAATTATCACACCAGAGCGCATATTGTGCGCAGTATTTACGAGGGTATAGCGTTTTCGCATCGTTACCATCTGGAAAAATTGCTTCAGTCCAGAACGGAACCGCCGCTTGGAATCAGGCTTGCCGGCGGCGTTGCGAACAGCGCGGTTTGGACGCAAATGTTCGCGGACATTATGAATCTGCCAATGGAAACCGTCCGGGTAAAGGAAACCGGCGCGCTGGGCTGCGCAATTATAGGCGCAACCGCTTCTGGGGCATATGCTTCGCTTCAAGAAGCTGCACAAAAAATGTGTAAATTATCAAATCCTGTGATCCCGGATCAGGAAAGAGCAGCGATTTATGATCGAAAATATCAAATCTATAAGGCGACGATCGATGCGCTCGACCCGTTATGGGACGATATACAGGCATATAAAGACGGGAGAATATAAATTCATGTTAGAACGGTTAAAACAGGAAGTATATGAAGCCAATATGCTTCTGCCTAAATCAGGGCTGGTAACCCTTACATGGGGCAACGCCTCCGCTTTTGATAAAGAGAGCGAATTGATGGTAATAAAGCCAAGCGGGGTCTCTTATGAAGCGATGAAACCGGAAGATATGGTTGTTGTTGACTTAGATGGAAGGTGTGTTGAGGGCAAATATCGCCCTTCCTCTGATACGCCAACACATCTACAATTGTACCAATCGTTTCGCCAGCTTGGCGGCATCATTCACACACATTCGCCGCACGCGACGGCATTTGCCCAAGCGGAGCTCGACCTACCATGCTATGGAACAACGCATGCTGACTATTTTTTCGGAAGCATTCCTTGCACGCGACCTCTGTCGGATGAAGAAATAAAGGAAGCGTATGAAAAGAACACGGGCGTAGTGATTGCGGATACCTTTCAAAAACGCAACTTGGATGTGCTCGCGATACCGGCGGTTTTAGTCGCAAAGCATGGATCGTTCACTTGGGGCGCAACTGTTCAAAAAGCGGCCGAAACAGCGATTGTTCTGGAAGAAGTTGCGAAGATGGCGGCAATGACCCTGGCGCTTAACCACGGCGTTGATTCCGCTCCACAGTGCCTGCTCGATAAACATTATTACAGAAAGCACGGAGCCAACGCTTATTACGGGCAAAAATAGGATTGAGTTGCTTGATGTTTATTAATTAAGAGCGATTCAATCTTCATAATCATCAAATAAATCGGGTAAATATGTGTCAAAGCAAAGGAGGAATGACTTTTGACACATATTTACCCGAAAGTGTTTTTAGATGGACTTTGTGATGGCCTTTTTACGAGGCGGTATTTTCAAATAAGCGTTTATACGCAAAAACCATCAAGCTCGTAATAAGAAACGTTTTCTCGCCGATCTAGCCGGCCCAGAACGCTAACGATAGGAACGCTGCTCTCCAACACAAGCGCGTACTGCCCCATTGGAATTCTATATTGCATGTTTCCGATTGGTCCATCAAGACGGAAGCAATTCACACGTCTTGCAGGCACTTGCAGGTCTAGGTAATCCGGCTCCCGATCAGAAAACAGAACAGTGACCTTGATTTGCGCGTCTATATCACCGCAATTGGTTACCATGAGCGCTTCGTGACCATATGGTTCCGAATCTCCTCTGGGGGGGAGATCACCATCTGCAAAAATCCATACTTTTTTTCCGTAATCCATTTTTTCTCCTATTCGTGGCAAATAGAATCTGAGGCCTCGTTTTGAGGCCTCAGATTTCTCATTGAATTTACAGTTTGATGTTATGACGCTTGATCATATCCTTGATCTTTAGCATATCTTCATCAGAGACCGCCATAGTGGGGTGTTTCATCCAACGTTCGCATACCCCTGCGATTTCCATTGTGGCCTTGATAACGGAGATGACATCGTAGGGGAGGGAGTTGTACAGCTCATCATAAAAGGAAACGAAGTCGAGATACATCTTGCGAGATTCTTCAAACTTTCCACCCTGATAAGCGTCTAGAATGTCAATGCAGGTTTTCGGCGTAATGTTGCCGGGTCCACCCATGATGAAGCCTTCAACGCCGAGGCACATGGCCGGGAAATACTCGAATTCGTCGCCGGAAACCATGATGAAGTTATCCTTCGGATCCAGGGTCAGCAGAATCTTTTGAACTTTGTCGGTAGAAGTACTCTGCTTGAGCGCCTGGATTTTATCCAGCTTTGCCAACCGCGCCAGCATTTCCGCGCTGACGTAATGCTGATTCTCCGGGCAATTGTAAATCATGATCGGAAGCTGAACTGTTTGATTCAGCCGGACAAAGAGACCCTCGAGTTCGGTGTCATTCAAGTGGAAGAAATCGGTCGGCGTAATCAGGACCATGTCGGCGCCGGCTTCATAAGCCACCTGACAGTGCTCTTCGATAATATCGGAACTGTCCCCGAGGCACCCGGCGATGATATATGCATCGGGGCCTGCAGTTGCTCTGGTTACTTCGATAACACGCTGGCGTTCTTCTTTCTTGAGGGCGCGGACTTCGCCCGTATAACCAAGCATGAACAGTGTTTTCATGCCCGCGCTGACCACACGGTTGATCAGCTTTTTCAAGCTGGCTTCATCGAGACTCCCATCTTTGTGAAGCGGCGTTAAAAGAGCAGGCGTAACGCATTTCAGTCTATCTTTGTGAGAAGTTGCCATGATAAAACACACCTTTCATTTATATTCGAATTGGTTTATTAAATATCTTCGTCGCCAGCCAGAACACTAAAAGGAACAGGCTTTACAGGCGGACGAGCAGTATCAAGAGGGATTTTATCTCCAGACAGATGCTTTGCATCGGCAATCATTTTGCTGACCGTTTTAGAGCAGGTACGACCCTGACAAAGGCCCATGCCCGCGCGAGTTCTCCGTTTGACGCCGGTTATTGTGTCTGCGCCTTCTGCAATTGCCTTGCGAATGTCGCCAACGGTGACCTCTTCACAGCGGCAGACGATCAGATCGTCCGGATCGGCTGGATCATAGGTGTAATCGGCGCAGCATTCGTGATCTTTTTCCGCCGGTGCCACATTAAGCCGCTGCATGCTTCGAACATCGTCCGAAAACTCCTTGGGGATGGCTATGGTAACCACCGGAGTATGATCATTTTGCTTAACATTCATGACACGCGTAACTGTGCCGTCACAAACAACTTCGCCTGCACGATTGACTGCCTTGATTGCCTGGCCTTTTACGGGCAGCGGCAGATATTCATATGGAAAGCTGATGGTGGCTTCGGTTGCGCTGTAGGTCTTATCCACAATAAAGATTGCAAGGCCGGAACAGCTCGCAACACACATACCGCAACCGGTACACTTTTCCTCTTGCAACTCGGGCAGATTAATGATGGGTTCTCCAACTAAAATTGCGCCGAAGCGGCAGGCATTTTCACAAGGATTGCAGGGAATAGGCTGCAGGCATTCGATCACCGCTACGGGACCTTTTTGAAAACGCTCTTCTGATGGAAAGCGGTGCGCATTCTTCAGTTCCTCAATTGACGGATATCCGTTTTCTAGAATTGTACCCTTCATAATTGGACTTCCTTTTTCACAATACGATTCTTGGCTTGTAAGCGGCGTTCACCGAACGGCCCGAGGCGCAGGGACTCCAACCTTGCGCGAATCTCCGCTTTGCATTGTTCCGCTTCCTGATCAGGGAGTAATTGTAAGGATTGCGCTATGGAGATACCCGCCAGGCGGCCTTCGTCCATCGCGGTGTTTGCCTCCTCAACGCCCGCCGTGTCGCCGGCGACATAGATCCCTTGAATATTTGTTTCCATGTTTTCATCATGCAGAGGCATCCAACCCCCAAGCTCCGGTATAAACCCATGTTCCACACCATACATTTGAGCTAGCTTGGCCAGAGGGCGAAGACCCGCGGCAATGCAAACTAGATTCACATCGAAGCTTTGCTCCGTATTTGGGCTTGGGTTCCATTTTTCGTCCAGAGCGGCAATTGTAGCGCGGCATAGGGTGCCGGATTCGTCTGCCTCAGCATGAATAATAGTATGGCGCAGATAAAAGGGAACGCCTGCCCGGCAGATTTTTGCGGCATGTACATTATAGCCGCTGATTTTGGGCGCCGCTTCTACAACTCCCAACACATCGATGCCGGCTTGAAGCATTTGATAGCTTACCATGAGACCAACATTGCCTGAGCCAACCATAAGTGCTTTCGTGCCCGGCATAACGCGGTTGACGTTAATCATGGTTTGAGCACAGCCCGCACCCATGACGCCGGGGATGGTCCACCCATCGAAGTTGATGGTATTTTCCTGACTGCCGGTGGCGATCAGAATTTTCTCCGCCTGCACAGTGTGAATTTTTTTGGATCCGTCTTCCATTGTGCGAACAACGGACAGTCGATTGCCTTCATACAGACCGATTACAGTGCTGTTGAGCCATGTCTCTGCGCCAGATTCCTCGGTTTCCTTCAACAGGTTTAGACCGATATCCATGCCCCTTACGCCCGCATTGTGCGCTTTGGAGCCGAAGAATTTATGAATCTGCTTGAACAACTGACCGCCTGGTCTAGCATTTTCGTCGATAATCAACACCTGAGCACCGACTTTTGCCGCCTCAATGGCTGCCGTTAAACCGGCCGGCCCACCACCTATAATGGCCACTTGGCGATTAACAAGCATAGTAGTTGTCCTTTCAGTCCTTGTTCTGGGTCATAATGACCATGTTCTCTTCAACCGGTGTAATGCATGTTCTGACGTTTGGCTGACCGTTTACAATCATAACGCAGTCCGTGCACTGGCCAATTCCGCAGAATACGCCCCTTGGTTCGTGATGTTTCAATGTATACCGGTTTACTTTGATTCCGTTGGCTAGGAGAGCGGCGGCGATCATGGATCCTTTCCTGACTCGCAGAGGCACACCGTCAACTGTGATGTTTACCATTTCAGTGTTTTCTTCGGCACCCAAGATGGGATGATCCGTAATATACATTTTCTTCACCTATCTTAATTAAATAATCTGATTCTGAACGTTAGGTTCCAGATTGTTTCATTCAATCCCGAAATCAAAGTTCAGCACTCAAACGCTCGTCCATTTCCGGAGAAAGGGGAACATAACCGTCTTCCGTAATCAAGAAGCCGCTTTCGATACGAACGCCGTGATGCACCGGATGACCGAAAAAGCTGATGTCGATAGAAACCGTCATGCCGGGAACCAACGGATCCGAGCCATTCGGTCCGAAGAAGGGGCCTTCTGCTTCCATCAAACCAATTGTGTGAAGGAACGGGCAGACGATATAAGGGGTTAGGTTATGCTTTTCATATATTTTCGCGCCTACGACGTCGATTTCTTTACCACATAGGCCGGGCTTTAACATCTCTTTGGTGGCGCGGTAGGTTTCACGAACGATATTCAAGACATCTTTTTGCGCTTGTGTAAACTCGCCGCTGACAGGAAGGGTTTCTCCCATAACGCCTGCATAACCATTGAAACGGGGTGCGATGCCCAGCATGATCATTTCGCCCGCCTGCATAACGCGGTTGGTGGCGGTGGGTACAACGGCATTGCTCTGAATTCCGCTGCCTACCATGCAAGCAAATGCGAAATTGTTGGCATTTTTGCTGCGGGCAACATATTCGCCTTCGGCGGCAACTTCGATTTCAGTAGCGCCAGGACGAACTTTTTTCTGCATCGCCAGAAAAGAATCATATGTAAACGAAAAAGCGGTTTTGATGTTTTCAATTTCCCACGGGCTTTTTACATAACGAAGGCGATCGTATTCGTCGGTGATATCGATGAGCTCCGCTCCGCTAAAACCTTCCTGAAACTGCACATACAGCGAATAGGGGAAGTAGCTCGTGCCCACGATGCCAACCCGTTTGAAATGCAATCCTCTGCCGGCCATCTCAGCTGCTAAAGTTTGGAAAGTGCTGATGGTGGCGTTGGGGTATTCTTCGCCGGGAACCATGAAGGTATAGAAGCAGCGGGTGTCGGTAATGGCGCTGCTCATCTTTGCAAAAGGTTCGCTCTCCGGGCCGCCCAGGAGCATCGGTTCACCTTCGGCGGGAACCAATACGGCGCCCTTCTCAAACTGCGGACACCAGCCGGTCAGATACCAGCCGTTTGCAATATTGACCTCGTCATAATAAACAAGCGCAGCATCAAGATTATTCTTTTTCAGAATTTCACGGATTCTTGCAAGCCGCTTCTTGGTTTCATCAAGGTTGTAATAAGACATAAATTCTCCTCCTAAAATTACTGTTGGTTTTGAAAACGATTTATACTCAATTTTGACATGTCAAAATCAGCAGGCTCATTAAACATGATCTGCGCAAGGCATTTTGCGCTCAGCGGACCGTTTGTGATACCGTTGCCGCAATGTCCCGTGCAGAGATAGAAGCCGGGGATAGACGTTTCGGAAACAATAGCTTCGTGATCCGGCGTCCAAGGACGAAGTCCGGAGTATGTGCGTATAATGTTGGCATCGCTGATGCAGGGAAAGAACCGGATTGCCCGGCGTGCAATTGCATTGACAACACGGCAGTTACTATCAACTGTGTCGGCGGGATATTTGCTGAAACCGATTAAGGCATTATGGCTGCCTGTGGGCTCAACCAGAAATCCAACTCCGTGCTGCTGCATGAACGGTGTAATCTTTCTTTCAACACCCGAGTTTTCGTTACGCACAAGCGCATAACCGATTTCCATAGTCTTGCGTCTTGTGATATACACACCCGGTTCCACGACCAATAAATCACCTTTCATCGTGGTAACTGGAATATCCAAACCAGCGAGTTTGGCAATACCGGTCGACCAGATGCCCGCTGCCAGTACGACGCGCGGCGTTAAGATGTCTCCCTGATCGGTGATTACTTTGTTAACGGCGCCATCTTGATCAAAACCGAACCCGGTTACTTTTGTGAAACGGAGCATTTCGCCGCCCATAGCTTTGATGTGCTCACCTAAGGCGAATGCTAAAAGCATAGGGCTTAACGATCCGCCTTCTTGAAACTCCAGTCCGCCCGGGATATCCGGAGCCGTGTTGGGTTCGTCGTCATGAACATCTTTTTGGTCCATAAAACGGACTTTCACACCAGCTTCGATTTTTGCCTGGTAGATTTCCTTCGCTACCGCAAGCTCGGCTTCTGTTTCTGCCAGCATTACGGCCCCTTTTTCCAACCAATCAACGTCGTAACCAATGTTGTGAACGAGCTCAACCATCAGCTTTACAGCTGCAGTTGTAAATGAAGTTGTGAAACCAGGGGCTGCATCGCAGACAAAATTGTCACCGTCAGAGCGACTCGTGGTGCCGTTGGCAAGATCGCCTTGTTCGACAAGGATGACACGAAGCCCCCTCTGGGAAAGGTAGTAAGCGTTGGAAAGACCTTGAATGCCACCACCGATGACCACTACATCCGCATTTTTCATTTTCTTTGACCACATACCTTCCTATTAAAAGGCGTATCGTATAACCAATGCGTGATACGCCTCGTTTTTACAATGTTTATCTTTTTAATTAAGCTTGCAAAGTGCAAGCATGACTCCATGGATTTGTTCTTAGTTAACTGACGATGAATCCGTCTTGAATAACGTCGTATGGGTCAAGAACCAAGTCGATATGTTGCGTGATATATGCAGAACCGCAAATCTCGGGGATACCGCCTTTAAAGTCGCCGACAACACAGTCTTCAACAATTGTTCCGGTAAAAGTTGTGCCTATGATGCCTTCCTGAACAAACGGTGTGTTCAAGCCCAATCTCCCCATTGCGTACTCAGCCGCGATGCGCGCAGAAGTTCCGGTGCCGCATGGCGAACGATCGATTGCAGTGGCATTCCCCTCTTCGGGAGGAATGAGTACAACAACTTCTTTGCTGTCTACACCCGGACGGTTTCCTTTGGTGTAAAGAAGAATGCTGTGAATTCTGTTGATAAACGGCTGAGTGGGATGGCAGAATCCAATTTGCTGCGCAATCGCAGGATACAGAATATGAGCGACTCGCATCAGTTCAGATCCGTTGTCCGGGCGTATATCGACCTGCACGTCGTCTGCGCTGACAATGGCGTAAGCCATACCGCCGAACGCTACTTCTGTGTATATCTCACCAAAGCCGGGCACCTGTACCTTGCCAGCCTTATACAAGAATGAAGGCACGTTGCGGAAAGTTACATCCACCACCCGCTGGTTTTCAATGCGTGCCTTTGCAATGACTAGACCGGCAGGGGTGTCCAACTTGACTGTGGTTACAGGCTCGGTCATTTCGACCATACCGGTCTCCAGCAGCAATGTTGTTACCGCGATGGTGCTATGTCCGCACATGGTCATATAGTCGCAAGCATCGAAATAGAGAATACCCATATCCGCTTCCGGGTTACAGGGCGTTGTATAGAGCGTGCCGGACATGCTGGCGTGCCCTCTGGGCTCCATCATGGTGATGCGACGAATCCAATCATAATTGTCTTGCATATTCTGCATCTTTTCGGCCATGGTGGCGCCTTCGATACGAGGAGCCCCTGCAAGAATGTGTCTTGTAGGGCTCCCCGCGGTATGGGTCTCGATAATCTTCAGAACTTTTTTGCTTGTTAGCATAGTATTTCTCCTGATTTCACTGCCTTAAACGCAATCATCCTTGCTTGTTCGGCAATAAATACGATTTTCGCAAGCCATTACTGCGTGCAGCAGGTCATTCCGCCGTCTATGGTAATAATAGAGCCGTTCAGATAATCCACCTCGGAGCTCGCGGCAAACAGTACAGCATGGGCGATTTCGTCCGGTTCGCCAATGCGGCCGTTCAGTTCTCTGGAGAGGAATTTCTTTTTTGCTTCTACAGGATCCGGCATTGCTTGGAAGCGCCGTTCCATAGATGGGGTATTGACCGTGCCCGGGCAGATACAGTTAATGCGCACGTTGGTGTGTGCCATATCTGCGGCGATGGATTTGGTCATGGAGATCAGTGCGCCTTTGGATGTGGAATATGCAAGGCGGTTACCAACACCCAATATACCCGCTGTGGAAGCGATTACCACCATAACGCCGCTGCCTTGTTCTTTCATGTGAATGCAAGCTCTTTGGCAGGTCATCATGGGGGCCATGACGTTAATGCGGAAGGTGCGATCGAACTCTTCGTTGGTTACGGTCATAATCGTTCCCGGCAATACAATGCCTGCAACATTGACCAGCACATCAACGCGACCATACTTTTGCACAGTCTCATCAACCAAGCGGGTTGCTACTTCCGCTGTGGAAATATCACCGTATATACCGTAGTGCTCACAACCTGTTTCGGAAAGCAACTGCAATGTTTCTTTGCAGATATCTTCGCGAAGGTCGTTGATGACTACCGTTGCACCACTTTGGGCAAATTTGACGGCCGAAGCCTGACCGATGCCAGCGCCAGCACCTGTGACGATGCAGATCTTGTTTTTAAAATTAAATTCCATTTCTGATCGCTCCCTTGCAGATTTGTATTTTAGTTTACTTACAGCAAAGCAAACGTTTGCTCTTTTTCTTGTATGTTAACATAATCGATTTCTATTGTCAATCAACACAGCAAGAAAATCATGATTTTTATAGATAATATCGCGTGTTTAGTTGCGCAACAGGAACGCGCAGTAAAAAAGAAGCGATACATACTATGAAAAAAAGCAAGCATCTGGAGAAAAATATATGCAAACGTTGTCACTAAAGAATACGCGCGTTTCAAGAAGTATGTCTGATCTCTAAAATTCGTTAAAGAAGAGAAATAGTTCGGTCGCGCATATTCTCTGAAAACAGCAGGATTTACAGCCCTTTTTACGGTTTAAGATGATTGCACGAACCTGCGTGAAGCTCGACATTCTGTTCTAACCGGATTTTAAACACTCAAAATGGGAGGAAGAACATTATAGTGGCCTAAAAAACGGAAACAGTGAACTCTGGTAACGCTTATCAATTAAATGTGACATTGCCCCAAGCATGCTTGGGGCAATGTCTTTATCCGAATAAGTAGGAGGGAGGTTTATTTTGCTTCAACAGGGTACTCGGGCTTGAAGACCTTGTTGAGAACGAGGACGGTGATTGTGGTAGCGGCCATGCTGGGAATAATGCCGCCGCCGATGATTGCAGAGAGGGAGGGGATCAACTGGAAAGCCAGAGCTGCTACCAAGCCAACGCCCAAGCCCCATTGTGCTGCCTTAATACTTAAATTGGAGCGGAATTGTTCACTCGTTTTATCACGAAGGATATAACCGATGATGAAGATCGGGAAGAGAGTTCCGCCCAAGATGACCAAACCTGTGTAGGACAGATCGAGCAGTGACGGCGCGACAGCTGCACCAAGGATTGCAAGACCACCGGCCACAAACCCTGCGATCTTAGAGGTTTTGATAGACTGTTCAACAGACAATTTTTCTCTGGGATCAATAACGTCGCAAACGATGTTCGCAATACCAGAGTTAAGATGCGTATCCGCTGTGGACATAATCGCGCCCATCAAGCCGATAACTGCAAACGGGGTAAACCAAGCGGGGAACTTGTTGACGATTAACCAGACGATTGCGATATCGCCAGCATCTTTGTTGATAGAATACACAAGAAAACCAAGCGTCATGACTAAGAAGGTTGCCAGCACGGAAACTGACATGGAACCAAGAAAGCCCTTTTTCGCGGTTTTAACATCTTGTGCAACAAATGCGCGATTCCAGAAAATTGGATTGGACATAGTACCGAGAAAACCGGTCAATGCGCCAGAAATACATGCCTTCCATCCACCTACGCCGAAAAGTGAAGTCATTTGGGGATCCATATTGGTGACGGTATTAAAAATACCGGCAATATTCCAGTTTACGAGCTTAAAGCCAAAGATAACTGTAAAGACCACTACGAAAATTTGGAGCATACCTTGAATTGAATCGGTAAAAATAACTGCGTCCATGCCGCCAAATGCGGTGTAGAAAACGACGATTGCACCCGCGATGATCAAAGCTGCATACACATTAACGCCTAATACATTGCGCAGCATGTACGACATACCCATGATTTGCATGCCGGTGATTGCGACGTTGCCGATGGCAGCAGAGATACCACTGATGCGCCGAACCAGCATGTCGTTGCCGCAAAGATAATGCGAGATATAATGCGGCATGGTGAAGTAGTCAAACTTCGCGAGATAAGGAGCGAGAAAGATAGAGAAGCAGACAAGACCCAGGAACACGTCACCAAAGAAGAGCCAATATGCGGTGGTTCCTGATGAGGCGACCTTTCCGGCGAAACCAAGAAAATTGCCGGATCCGCAGAAACTTGCGAAACAGGTCATGAAGAGAAGGAACGGGCCAACTTTTTTACCAGCGATGAAGTATTCTTTTGTTGAGGTGTTCGTCACGTTCTTGCGCAAGCCGATGATTACACAAAATGTAAGGTATGCGATGATGCAGATTAGTGTGATCACATTTATGGGGCCCTGGGAGTCACGGGGGTCGTCGCCGGTGAGATCGCGGCGGGGATCATCGCCGGGCTCGTTGGGCTCGCGCTCGTCTTCA
>QKCR01000007.1 GCA_003245575.1 Alphaproteobacteria bacterium
AAAGTCACATGGGTGATCTTCGCCGTCCTACCGCTCACCTATCTATATGTCAGGACCTTCCCCAAAACAGACCTGACAGGACCGCTCGCACTATTCGGGTCCGCACTTGCTCTTCATATAATTTATGAATACGCCCAAGGGATCAATCGCCCCGACAGTTTCTTTGATGACACCAATCTTGCAGGCATTACACTGGCGATTTGCATTCTAGCGGCGCAAATGAACAAACGGACAAGCTATGCAGTGTTCCTGATGCTCCCGTCTTTGTTTCTGACAGAAAGCCGGACAGCCCTGCTCGCAATTATTGCAGGCGCCATTATGTTTGCGGCCCTTGATGATAAGGACAAGCTAAAACAATTTGTGAAAGGAAACATGTTCCGCTACGGCACCCTCGCCATTCTTGTGATGCTGGGCCTCAATTTATATATGACAGGGTTTGGTGATCGTATTCTCAATACAGTCGAACAATCCCAAGGCCGCATTGCGATCTGGACAGCATCCCTCACCATGGCGGCAGAACATCCGTTAACGGGATTTGGCCTTGGTACATTTCATTTAAACTACCCTCCCTTCCGCCTTGAAGGCGACGATTCTCTCGGCCTCATGGCTCATAACGAACCATTACAAACAGCCGTTGAATCCGGATGGATCGCTATGGCTCTTTTGTACGCAATCTTCGGTTTAGGACTGTATCGTGCCGTCAAAACACGGAATAAATTTTCAGCCTCGATCCTCAGTGTCCTTTTTGTATCCATCCATCTGACCTACCCCCTCCATGTGGTCGGGCTCATGATGATGTTGGCAGTATCTCTCGCAAAAACTGCGCCCACATCCGATGAGCAAATAAAAACACCAATCCTGCTCTCATCCGCACTTCTCATCACCTTCTTGTGCACCACTATTATTGCACTGTCCGCAGGATACACATTCATGCTGTGGCGCGAAGCCTCAAGCGCTGCAAACTTTCAGGATCAAGCCAAATTTGATGCGGCGATCACAGCCTGCTTTAATCAAGGAGATAAGCAGTTTCCTGATTGTCACATCATGGCAGCGAGATTTCTCTCCCTCTCGCAAAAATCCGATCCGAATGAACTGGAATCCCATTTACTGGAATCCTATAGACGGAATCCGCTCAATCCGGAATTACCCTATTTGCGCGCGCGCTTTCTGCAAATCCGTGACCCTCAAAATCAGGAACAGCTACTCCCTCTGTTGGACGAAAGCCTCAGACGTGACCCGACATATTGGAGATCACGTGAAATGGCAATCAAGCTGCTAATGGCACAGAATAACTATAAAGACGCTAAAAAATATCTTGAACAGGGAGTGATTTACCCCTATTCCGGACAGGTGAGAGACATATTTATAACCCTGAGAGCACAGATCAATGCCCACCTCAACTAGGTTAATTATCGCCCGCCATGGCAATACCTTCCGCGCAGATCAAACCCCGACCCGTGTCGGAGCGCGTACCGACCTCCCATTGACAAAGGACGGAGAAGAGCAGGCTTTGAAACTCGGGCATCATCTCGCATTAATGAATGTGATGCCGTCTGCGGTCTTTACATCGGAACTGAAACGCACAATTGATACGGCGCGTCTCGCCTGTGTTGCACTCGAATGTGCTGCACCAAATACACCCCTTAAATTTTTGAACGAAATTGACTACGGCCCGGATGAAAACCAGACTGACGAGTTTGTCCTCAAACGTCTCGGAGATAATGCTCTCAAAAATTGGGATGAAATGGCTGTCATGCCCGATGACTGGTCGCCGCGGCCTGTCGAAATTCTGGTCAACTGGAAATCATTCCTGAAAGACTGCGCCGCGAACCACAAAGACCAGACAACTATGGTTGTAACATCGAACGGCATTGCCCGCTTTGCCCTGCCCCATACCCAAAACGGCGCAGATTTACCCATGAAGCTTAAAACAGGTGCTTTCGGCATTCTGGAATATGATGATACATCATCCGTCTGGCACGTTAGGGACTGGAATATCCGCCCGTAATGTGATTCAATACGAACCATGTTAACCTATATCCTTCGCCGTCTTGCGCTGATCGTCCCAACCATTTTCGGGATTTTGCTGGTCAGCTTTGTCGTTATTCAATTTGTCCCGGGTGGTCCTGTGGAACGAATGATTGCCCAATTGCAAGGCCACGGCGCAGAAGCAACGGCCCGCTTTGCAGGCAACGGCGCCGATATGGCCTCGAATGCCATGTCGGGACAAATGACGGGACAATCTTCAAATTATCGCGGCTCACAAGGCCTTGATCCGGAGTTTGTCAAAGAACTCGAAGCCATGTACGGATTCGATAAGCCTGCCCCCGAACGCTTCCTCACCATGATCAAGAATTATCTGACCTTTGATTTGGGGGACAGCTATTACCGTGATACCAAAGTTGTGGATTTGATTTTGGACAAAATGCCCGTCTCGATCTCTTTGGGCCTTTGGTCAACACTCCTCATCTATTTTATCTCGATCCCGCTGGGCATCAAGAAGGCCGTCAAAGATGGTCAGGCTTTTGACATCTGGACATCTGCCGTTATCTTTATCGGCTATGCCATCCCGTCTTTCCTCTTTGCAATCTTGCTGATTATCGTCTTTGCGGGGGACCGATATTTCGACTGGTTCCCGCTGCGCGGCATTGTCTCCGACAACTGGTCAGACATGCCCCCTCTTGAAAAAGCCCTCGATTATATGTGGCACATGGCGCTTCCTGTGCTCGCCATGGTCATTTCAGGCTTCGCAGGCCTGACCATGCTCACCAAGAACTCCTTCTTGGATGAAATCGGCAAACAATATGTGCAAACAGCGCGCGCCAAAGGACTGCCCGAGAAAAAAGTCCTCTACGGTCATGTGTTCAGAAATGCAATGCTGATCGTAATCGCAGGCTTTCCCGCAGCCTTCATGCATATCTTCTTCACAGGATCCCTGCTGATCGAAGTGATCTTCTCTCTCGATGGTCTGGGACTGTTAGGGTACGAGTCCATTATCAACCGCGACTATCCGGTTGTTTTGGGAACTCTTTATATTTATGCGCTGATCGGATTGGTCATCACATTACTACGGGATATTATTTATGTGATGGTGGACCCGCGGATCAATTTCGACGCAAGTCCCAATGTTTAGAACAAAATCTGAAAAAGCCTAACGACCTTCCAGATCAAGTGTCGACATTGGCCTGTAACGGCCATTACGGTCAATAAAAGCCTCAAGAACCTGATGTGCTTCAACAATTAAAGCTTTATCTTTAGGACAAAACGCATCGCTATCAGCCATTGCCTTGATTTGCTCTCGTGTCTTATGTTCACCTTCGGTCATAACCTCTTTGTGAATATCTTTGAACTTAAGATGCTGGACACTTTCGCTACGGACAGGATTTGTCAGCTTCAAATAAACACCTACATAATCACCGAAATATCCGACGTTATATCCGGAATACACACTAACAGACGTATCAGACTGAGCGGGAGAAGTTGCGCTATCAAAAGCTGCATCAATAAGCTGGACCATAAGTTCCTCCGATTTTTGACAGACATTAGTAATGTTATGTCAATATGTCAATAAAAAATATTATTGGTTTGTAATTGTCGCCCGCGAAATAGCTGCTATCCTGTTGCACATGATAAGTTTTTCACCCATCACACGCCGCCGCTGGGCACAATTCAAAGCCAACAAACGAGGGTTTTGGTCCTTGTGGATATTCATGACCCTGTTTGTGATTGCCCTGTCTGCCAATCTGCTGGCAAACAGCAAGCCGCTGCTCATTGAATTTGAGGGCGCACTTTATACGCCGTTCATGAATTATTACCCCGAAACAACCTTCGGCGGAGATTTTGAAACCGAAGCCGATTACCGCGACCCCTACGTTCAGGAATTAATCGAAAGCAAAGGCGGTAAAATCGTCTGGCCCATTGTCCGTTATTCCTACGACACCATTAATTACAACCTGCCGACCCCCGCCCCGTCTGCGCCGACATCAGAAAACTGGCTCGGCACAGACGACCAAGGCCGTGATGTTGTGGCCCGTATGATCTACGGATTTCGTATTTCCGTGTTGTTCGGTTTGGCCCTCACAATTTTCTCCTCGATCATCGGCGTCACCGCAGGCGCATTTCAAGGCTTTTACGGCGGCAAGGTTGATCTGGTTGCTCAGCGTTTGATTGAAATTTGGTCTTCTCTCCCAAGCCTCTACATCCTGATTATTTTTTCGGCAATGTTTATCCCGGGTTTCTGGACGCTGCTGCTCATCCTCCTGCTATTCTCGTGGACGCATTTGGTAGACGTAGTTCGCGCGGAATTTTTACGCGCCCGCTCTCTCGATTACGTCCGCGCGGCTCGTGCTCTGGGTGTCGGAAACTTCACGCTGATGCGCCGACATATTCTTCCTAATGCTGTTGTCGCAACACTGACCATGATGCCCTTTATCCTGACAGGCTCGATCACGGCACTGACCTCACTGGACTTTTTGGGACTTGGCTTGCCGCCCGGTTCTCCGTCCTTGGGAGAATTGCTGGCACAGGGAAAAAACAACATCAACGCCCCATGGCTTGGCGGCTCCGCATTCTTCTCACTGGCAATTATGTTGACTTTGCTGACCTTTATCGGTGAAGCTGTTCGAGATGCCTTTGACCCACGCAAAACCAACCTCTAATTGGACAAATCTATGAACTGGATCAAAAACAGATTTTTCATCGGAAGAGCCGCCCGCAAGCAATTTTGGCTGAACTTCTTATTTCTATTTCTCCTAGCCTGCTCGGTTTTTATAGCGGAGGCACTCCTCTCAACAGCCTATTTTTTTGTAAACTCGGACCAAACCACATACGCAACAGAAGCTGTCGTCCGTCAACAAATGCCGGACGGAAACTGGGAACCTATACAAACGCAGCAACAAACAGAAATCACTCGTGAAGATCAGTCATCATCCTCTGTAATGGCCTTTATGTTTTTCGGCTATATCTTGGGAATATTTATGATGATACTTGCATTCCAAATCCCGTTCATCAAACGCCTTCATGATCTAGGCCATTCAGGATGGTTCTCTCTTCTGGGCTTCGTACCAGTTGTAGGTCCTCTTCTGTGGCTTGGACTGTTCATTTACTGCGGATTTTTCTCTGGCCAACCCGGAGAAAACAAATACGGACCCGCCCCTATTTAAAGAAGTATAAAAAGGAAATAAAATGTCAGACACACGCAACAACCTCCTCGCCAGCATCACCGAAGAAGTGACCGAATGCCGCCACGAGCTGCACCAAAATCCGGCGACCTCTTACGAAGAGGTTTTTGCATCCGATCTGATTGCCCGCAAACTCACCGAATGGGGCATAGAATTCGAACGCGGCTGGGCAAAAACAGGCATCGTTGCAACCATTCACGGACAATCAACCTCCTCGGGAAAGCGCATCGGCTTTCGCGGAGACATTGATGCCCTTGATATTATCGAAGCCAGCGGCGTCGCCCATGCTTCTAAAGTCCCCGGTAAAATGCACGCCTGCGGACATGACGGACACACCTCGATGTTGTTGGGAACGGCAAAATATTTGTCCGAAACCAGAAACTTCAACGGCACAGTCCACCTCTTCTTCCAGCCTGCGGAAGAAGGCGGCGGCGGAGCTTACCGCATGATCGAAGAGGGTCTGTTTGACAAATACCCGGTGGACAGTGTCTATGCGGTTCACAACTGGCCTTACGCCCCGCGTGGCTATGTCGGGATTAAAGGCGGCCCGATCATGGCCAGCTCCGATGAACTCGTCATTAAAGTGACTGGAAAAGGCGGACACGCCGCTATGCCGCATGAATGTATTGACCCTGTCGTCATCGCATCAGAAATTGTTCTGGCCCTCCAGACGATTGTCGCCCGAACAGTTGATCCGTCAGACTCATGCGTCATCAGTATAACCAATTTCAATGCGGGAACAGGTGCAAATAACATCATCCCTACCGAAGCCGTACTTCATGGAACAGTGCGCGGATTCAGTAATAAAGTTCGGGACATCGCCGAAAAACGGATCAAGGAAGTTGTGGAAGGAATTGCCCATGCACATGGAGCAAAAGGCACGGCAGAATATATCCGCAATTATGAACCGACTTTAAACGACCCTGCACAAGCTGCCCTATGCGCCGATGTTGCCCAAACATTATTCGGTTCGGATAATGTGCATACAGAATTCCCACCCAGTATGGGAGCTGAAGATTTCGGGGCCATGCTCCAGAAAAAACCGGGATGCTACGCGATCTTTGGTCAGGGAGAACCTGATGACAAAGACAGCCCGCATAACTTTGGTCTCCACCACCCGAAATATGATTTCAATGATAAGATCATTCCGATGATTATTTCGTATTTCTCAGGCATCACGGAAAAATCCCTCCCGCTATAAATCTTTGGTCCTATAACCAAAAATCCAAATATGCAGGCGAAAGATCCGGATTTCTATACCATCTGGGAGAGAAGTTGAACTTTCGCTTCTAACTCCTCATGCAAAGGCCCGATGGATGCATTACTTTGCTGATGTCGACAAAGCGTGAAATCAATGGCACGGCAAAGCATCTCTGGGTTCTGCAAGATATGGAATTTTGAGACATAATCT
>QKCR01000015.1 GCA_003245575.1 Alphaproteobacteria bacterium
CTGGACTGCATCCTTGACGAAGATACCAATCTTCCACCGGTTTCTGTATCCTTACCTGAAATATCCCAAAGTCAGGGTAAATACCTAAATGCTTGGTTCCAGTCTTCTGCACATACTCTATAACCTCTGTTGCTTCAGGCCCATACAGGGACATTGGGGCATGAATCTCAATAGCCATCGGTATATCGACTTCTTCTGCCACCCTCAATGCCTTTAACATCACTTCCATTTTGTGTGAGCTATGCGTGCGTACTATCTTAAATCCCAATCTCTTGGCGATTCTTAAATCACGTTTCAAACGATCGGCACACTCGTCATAGTCCATTAAATGATCACGAAACTGCAGGACGTCAACATGCGCATCATATGTTACGGCATTCATATTATATTTTTCGATTGTTTCGTGCCATTTATCAACCCATACATTGGACGGGAAAGGGTATCCTTTTATTGTCGTTTCACTTATAATTTCGATTCCATCTGTTTTCAGGTTTTCACGAACTTCTTGAATCTGTTCCCATACGTCTAAAATCTTGAAAAATTGAGTTTGCTGATAACTGTATAGAGATATTCCTCTTTTAATATTGCTCATATTCCACGCTCCTGTTTTTATTACCGTTGAAGTTCCAGTTCATAAGTAACAGGATTAAATGTTTTATCCATGATCAAATAGTGCTTGGTTTCTGGTCCCGGCACAGGCGGATTTTTAATATATTCTTCACATCCTGGAAAATAACCATAAGCTGAAAATACTGCCTGTTTGAAAATTATGGTATGTTTACCCTTGGATAACCCACCATCTTTTTCAACATAAACATACCCTTCATCATCAAAATCCCAATGCTCATATCCGGCGTTTTGCATCTCATCGAAATCACGTGGCGGTTTGTTATTGAGCTCAAACTTTTGTTTTTCCCTCGGATACAAAACGCCGTCAACTACTAGATAGTAACCATTGTGCAGTGATGCAAAAACACCTCTATAATTTCCATTTCGCACAGCGAACTTAAAGCCGGCAACCTTTCCGTTCTCAATAAAATTCTCGAGACTATCTGCCCTTACAAGATACTTGTCGAACATATGACATCTCCTACTAATCAACCAAATAAAAAGACAGCCATAAAATTATTCACCGATCAGGCGTTTTAGCATCTCTTGATGTTTACGAACTTGATCCACTTCATCAGCCAGTTGTTCTAACGGCAGGTCTTGATAAAAACGCTGACCTTCATACTCTGAATTGATATATCCTTCGTATCCTGCTTTTTTGAGGTAATTGATCGGGCCTTCGTAATCGATAGAGCAGTCTTCAAACTCGCCTGGTCGGTTTGGAATTTCTGTCATGTGATAAAACTTACCGTGGATGCTGATGATATACGGCATCAGCTTCCCCATATCTTCTGGCCTCGTCTGGGAGAAGAGGAGAGCTTGGAATACAACGTCATAATCCATAGCAGAGGGCTCACTGATATTTGAATTGGTTATCTCAACAATAGCTTTGAAGGCTTTCACAAAATAGGGGGCGGCTTCATCTGTTTTCAGATAGCGATGCCAGTTCACTTCAATGTTCCCTGCCGTCACCAAAGATATATCCACATCGGCAAGCGGACCCACACCTACCCGCATATCCAAACAAGTTTGGGTGAGTATTTCTGTTGCTTTGCGGCTGGCACCATGCCGTATCATCCATTCCAGTTTCACATCTGATGGCTGGTATTGGAAAATGCCCCAGTCCGGAACAATTCCCAAATGCTTTGTCCCGGTGTTATCTACATAATCCACAATTTCCTGCACATACTTACCATGCAAAGGAATCGGGTTATGAATCTCCTTACCGATACGAATATCTAATTCTTCCGCTACAGGTAAGGCTTCCACCAGAATTTCGATTGGCACTACCGCAAGCGTACGAACGTTTTTGAAACCCAATCTTTTAGCAAGGCGAATATCACCTTTGAGCCGTTCTGCACACTCGTGATGAGACATTACGTGATCACGAAACTGCAGGACGTCCATGAACACATCCATTGTTACCGGCGTAACATGGTATTTTTCCATCCATCCATGCCATTGAGCCACAAATTCATCGGAAGAATTCGGATACTGGCGGAGAGATTGTTCATCTAAGATTTCAATGCCGTCCGCACCATATAGGTTTTCGCTCACCTCACGGATCTGACCTTCCAAGCCCAGCTGCTTGAAAAATTGAGTTTGCTGGTAGCTGTAAAAGGAGACACCTCTCTTGATCTTAGCCATTTTGATCTATCCCTTCATTCAACTCAAGCTCATACGTTACAATGTGGACCGTTTTATCCGAGCCGGCACCAGAACCAGGAACTGGCGGATTCTTTACCCATTCTTCATCCGTCGGCATATAGCCGTATGCTGCTAGCACGGACTGCTGGAATTCCATCACATGTTTTCCTGAAGAAATGCCCCCATCTTTATAGACATACACAATGGCCTCGTCATCGTAGTCCCAGTGCTCATAAACTGCTTTCTTGATCTCTTCAAAATCACGAGGCGACTTTCCGTTTATTTCGAACTTCTGAACTTCTCTGGGATAAACGACATCATCCAGTTTGATGTAGTAACCATTGTGGAGAGACAGGAAAACACCGCGATAATTGGCGTTGCGCACGGCGAATTTAAAGCCAGCCACCTTTCCATTCTCGAAAAAGTTCATTAAGCTATCTTTTCGAACCAAGAAATTATCTAACACGATTTTCTCCTTCTTGATCAAAGAATAATTGCTGCTGAATTGACACAATAGATATCGATTCGCCCATCTTCTGACAACTTCCTTCGCTTTAGAACCTGGCCCAATTGTTGTGATATTGTTACCAATAGTTCTGCCTCACCCATCAGCCCGGGATATCCGTATCACAATTTAGAAGTATGTGCCAACGATCAATACCAGTTGACCAATTGTTATAATTTTTTCCGAGTCGTGGGTACGCAGTAAGGAGGAAAAACTGCATACCCACGTTTCTCAACTCAACTTTTACCAGGTGTTAACTCTTATGGGCACTCTGTTATATATATGAAATCGGCGTTAGCTGGATCATCTATATTGTCCGCTGTCAGTAGACGTTGGGGAATACCCTGTAGCTCTGTTGCGACAGGAACAGACCCTGTTTCGCCAGATTCCAGGTAGTCAACAAGTGCATTGACTTGGGCAGCACCGACTTCATAGGCGGGTTGTGCGATCAGAGCAGTGATTGTGCCTTCTTTCAAAGCCTCTACCTCAGGCGGTACAGAGTCGAATGCGATAACAGTGACTTTTCCGGAAAGGCCTGCATCCTTGACCGCTGCCGCGGCACCGATGCCATCTGGACCATTGGAAGCTAGAATGACTTTCAAATCGGGGTGGGCAATCAGCCATGACGACACGATGTTTGTAGCATTATTGACATCAAAGAAGCTATATTCAGTCGGGAGAACTGTCAGTCCAGATCTCGCCGCTGCAATTTCATCTACAACTGGGAAATAACGCATTTCCATTGGCACAATACCCGCAACACCTCCCAACACACCCATGCTACCCTCTTCATCCGGGATTAGTGCAAGCAGGTCCGTCATGAAACCACTGGTATCCGCGGAGGTCCAGATCATAGCGTGAACCGCAGGGGGATCCGTTTGTTGGTTCGAGACAACGGGCACACCATCTGCCGTCAATTGATTGATCTGCGTGGAAAATTGTTGAAAATTCTCTGTGTTCAGGAAGAGACCATCCGGGTTGGCTAGCAGTGCAGCATCGAAGAGGGATGTCAACTCATTCGCGTCCATTGAAGTAGATGTGAAGAGTTGTAACTCAACACCGCGTTTATCCGCCGCCGCCTGTGCGCCACAGTCGAGGGTAACCCAGACCGGATCAACAGTGTTTTGAGTAATGCCGGCGATGACAAGCGGGGTAGCTGCGGGAGCTTCTGTAGGAGCATCCGTAGGGGCTTTGACAGGAGCTTCTGTGGAGACTTCCGTAGGGGCCTGGCCGCATGCTGCGAGCAATGCAACAAGGCTAAGGCAAACAAGCAAGTATGTTATTTTTCTCATGTAAATCTCCTTCTTTGAATTTAGTGGCGATTTGACCTTTTAATATTTACAGCTATTTTTCTTTCTGAATGGATGTTAGCGAAAAATTATTATCCGGTCAGGGGCAATTTCTCTTTCTTTTTTTATTTGCAATCGTCCTCCTTTCTGTTTTTACAATCAACCAATGAAGTAACACGATCCTGCCATCAGTTTTCGGCCTGATAGTTTTATTGGTATATCTCTTAGTTTGTGTCTATTCTCATTCGTGGTCAGACTGACCTTCGATATACAGATATCCGGTCTAAGCCCACCGCGATAATGAGCACTACACCAACAACAACGAGTTGGTAAGATGAATAAATACCAGCAATAACCAATCCATTCCGGAGTATCATGGTAAGCGCAACACCAAAGATAGTACCGAAAATCGAGATGCGACCTCCTTCAAGCAGAGTGCCACCAAGGACAACAGCGGTCACCGCAATCAGCGCATCGTTGGGATGGCCGCTTATGACCGTAGTTTGAAAGTGTGCAAGATCGACAAAGGCTGCCAACCCGGCAAGCCCACCGGCAATAATTGTCAGTTTGAGAAGGTGAGGTTTTATCCGCAATCCCGCGCGTTCAGCGGCAACTCGGGAGGATCCGATCGCTAAAGTATGCCGACCAAATTTTGTGTGGGCTACAATAGCCCAAAGCACAACTGCGATGGCCAAGGCCAGGAGTGCTGGTACAGGGAATGAACCAATTGTCTTTAGTCCGAATTCTGACTGCAGTTGAATTGGAAAACCAGTAATATCCTGACCGTTTTTGCTGAACAACAATGCCAACCCCAACCCTATGCCCATAGTGCCGAGTGTGGTGATCAACGAATTGATACGGCCATACGCAATTAGCAGCCCGTTTACCAAGCCAAACAACATTCCAGCGAGCAGGCATATCAATAAACCAAGGAAAATAGTCAAGATCACATGTGGAAGTTGGTTCCCTACAGTCTGACCGCCTCCGACAGCAACCATCAAATTCGCGCCAATCACCGATGAAAGCACAAGATTCGATCCTAGCGATAAATCAAACTCGCCAGCGCCAAGAAGCATAGAAAGTCCAAGCGCAAGCAGCATTATTTCGGTGCCATTCAACAGCATCGACTTGAAGTTCGCGACCGAGAAGAACACATGGTTTTTTGACAGGAGGGTAAAAAATACGATGAGCACAAGATCAACTATTAAGATGAATGCGGCGCGTGTACTCATCCAGCGAAGTAAAAAGGAACGAGACGGGACAGCTCGTGTATCGATTTCTGGATTTATAGTTTTCTCGGTTGTTGGGATTTTGCCGCTATCAGCCATTAGATTGCCTCTCCTGAACGATATCCAACCATTGTAGCGACGAGATCAGGTACGGTTAGATTTGCGGCTGGTTCATCCAATACACTTTCACCACGCCACAAGACAACAATTCGATCGGCGAAGGTGAGGAGGCGCGGTAAATCGTGCGATACTACCAACACCCCCAAATTGCTCTGAGCTACCCTACGTATGAGTTGGGAGACGATTTCTGATTGACGGGCTCCAAGTGCAGCTGTGGGTTCATCCATGAGGATAGCTGATCGCGACCACATGACGGCCCTTGCAACCGCAAGCGCCTGTCGTTGCCCCCCGGAAAGATCACGCACAGGAACAGTCAGTGAGGGCAATGCGATTGACAACTCGCGCAGCGCAGCATCAGTCTTCTCCGACATCTCCTTGTGGGCCAACACACCAAAGCGGCCAAGGATTCCACTGCGTAAGGTCTCGTGTCCAAGGAACATGTTGTCAATAACCGAGAGTTCAGGTGCGAGCGCCAGATCTTGATGAACGGTATCCACGCCGAGTCTCTGCGCGTCTCGGACCGAGTGCAGGGTTACTGGATGGTGGTCAATATACAAACGACCACTGTCAGGGTGATATATTCCTTGTAGAATTCGCAGAAAGGTTGACTTACCAGCTCCGTTGTCACCACAAAGCCCAACGACTTCTCCATAGCGAACCTGAATTGAGGCATCCCTCAGTGCTTGAACATGACCAAATTTCTTGCTCACATGCTCTGCAGCAATGGCGATACCTTTTTGGGGTGTAGTATCTACCGACATCAGATAGTGCTCCTGGTATTGAAAGCGGTTTTCGCTCCATTGGGGTAAAGCAACTTCATGAGTGCCATCCTTGTTAACTTTGAAATATTCTCTGAACTTTTAAGATTCGGTTCATCAATTCAAAACTTATTTATTAGAATTTTTGTTTAGTTAAAAGTTTTAAATGGTCATTCGGAAATTTGCAAGTATCCATTTTGGCTTCTTTATTAGAATAGCATTTTCAATTAATGAAATCTTTGTAAAATTTAACCAGTATTATCTAATAATTCATCATCCTTATTTCTTCAAAGTGCACGATTATTTAAAAGAACAAAAAACAACATATATTTTTTGTTCTTTTAAACTTTTTTTGACTCACTTCGGCAAAAAAGACAAATAATCGGTTAATACAGAGTAAATAAAAAAAAGATTGCTTTAGGAGAAATCTGTATACTGAAATTAATTGGAAAAGTAAATTTGGTGTAAATGTCACACAAAATACTTGTTAATTGCATAAATTGATCTGACGTCCCTTTTCGAGTTGAAACTTCTACTCAAGAAAGGTTAATGAAATGAATAAAAACAAAAAGGCTGAAAAAGTATATGCCTATGTGGGTACATGGGCATCTGATTTACATGATGAACAAAATTCCGAAAACAGTAGCGGGGGGATCCATGTCTTTTTACTTGAACAGGATGGACAGCTTACACATCTGAGCAATGTTTCAGAGGATGTGAATGCGGGAATCCTGTGTATTTCATCTGATCAGCGCTATTTATATTCCGTCAACGAACGAAAGAACCTTGGTGGTATAAGAGGCAACGGAGGGGGTGTTTGTTCTTATGCAATAGAACCGGAAACTGGGTTGCTTCAATATATTAACAGCACGCAATCTATGGGAGCATATCCATGTTATATATCTATAGACGGAACAGGTTCATACGTATTTGTCTGTAATCATGGGCACCACATGGATGTTGTTACCAGGGTAATCAAAAACAATGGAGGAAATTATGTAGTCAAGCCACAATACGATGATGGCAATGTTGTTATGTTTCCTGTAAGGGAGGATGGTGGGCTTGGTGATGCATGTGATGTGAAACTGTTAACCGGAAGCAGCGTAGATCCTTTTTTCCAAGCGAGCGCACATCCACATTCAGTTAATGTAGACCTAACCGATAAATTTGTGATCGCCTGTGATAAAGGCACCGACAGGATTGTTTTATATAAAATAAATTTTGGTGAAGGTAAATTGATGCCGAACGTACCCCCATATGTAACAACCTCTCGAGGAACTGGCCCCCGTCATCTTGCTTTTCATCCTTCCCTGCCATACCTATTTATAAATAATGAAACAAACTCTAGTGTCAGCTCTTATTTGTTTGATACAAAAACCGGAGATCT
>QKCR01000119.1 GCA_003245575.1 Alphaproteobacteria bacterium
TTTGAAATAATATTTTTTTTCTGCTTGCCCACTTCGCTCCAGTTGGTACCTTAGCTGTCACGTAGTTGGTACAAACGGGCGTCACCTTAAAGAGAAGGCCGGCTAGGATAGAAGATTTTCCAAGCAATGAAGTTGAATTTGACCGCAAGTTCCATACGGAAGATGCCTGCCCTGACAATCTCCTTCAACTTCGCTGGGCAGAGGGGTTCAGATGCTCCCGCTGTGGCTATGACCAATTCTGGATGGGTTCCAGAGGCCTTTTTCCCTGCAGGCACTGTGAATATCAACTCAGTCACTGCAGGAACGATCTTTCATGGAACCAGAAAGCCTTTGACTCTCTGGTTCAAGGCTCTTTGGTGATTCTCGACCCCTAAGAACGGGCTCAATGCCACCACCCTGCAAGCCTTGCTTGGGTTCAGCAGTTACCAAACCGCCTGGTCCGGGCTGCAAACGTTACGATCCTGCACGGTTTTTCCGAATCGAAACAAGCTCTCCGGCACCGTCGAGGTTGATGAATGTTTTTTCGGCGGCGCACACAGCGGCAAGCGAGGCAGAGGGGCTGAGCACAAATGTAAAGTCGCGATTTCCGTCGAACGTAAAGGGCGTAAGCTTGGTCGACTGCGCATGCAAGTCGTTTAGACCTGTAGCGCGGACGAGCTGACGTCTTCTTCAAAACAAATATCTTAGCCTACAGCCAGGTCACAACTGATGGCTGGGGAGCTTACAGTGTTTTACAGAAGGAAGGCTATAACCACAAAGCCATCGTTCAGAGAAAAACCACTGGAAAAGAAAGCGCATTGCCCGGCGTCCATTTGGTTGCGTCACTGCCTAAACGGGTCATGCTCGGTACGTTCCAGGGACGATTTGATTCGCAGTATTTGCAGCGCTACCTGGATGAATATGTTTTTCGCTTTAATCGCCGTAATTGCAGATCAGTTGACAAGGGATTTTGGCGAATCATGCAACAAGCTGCTTAGTCAGCCCAGCACCTTTAAAATTTCTGGTTCTGGAGCCGGTTACTTGAGCGAAGTGGATAACCAGATTTTTTTTAAACAATTCTGCCAATCAAACCACCACCCCTGTAACCCATAACAATTATTGTTATAATGAAATCTCAACTGATGTATTTTCAGGAGCAGGCATTTATATGGGCAAGGAGATCTCAACTCCAATTAAATCACGCTGTATTTCGAAAAAAGGAAATAAAAGACATCGATATCGGTGGCACGCACTTGGTCTTGGCTCTATCAACAAACTGATAATCTTAACAGCCAGCGCACTATTCCTTTTTGAACTGGCCATCATGTTTTTGCTGCATTTGATTCCGATTAAATACGATTTTGTTGACCCGTTTATCGATGCCACCCTAATAACAGGTTTTACTCTCTTCCTCTATTTGGTGATTTATCGGCCAACATGGGAAAAACAATTGCAGTATGCGTCCGAGGTCAGTTATTTATCACGCAAACTTATGAATTTAGTAGAAGAAGAACGTAAACGGATAAGCACTGATCTCCATGACCACCTTGGGCAGTCCCTCTCGACCCTGCAATTGAAACTTGAAACATTGCGCAAAGGCATTCCTGCCGCTGAGAAGAAACAAATGGATCTCACTCGGAGTATTATTCGCGACATTGCTAACTTGAGCGATGATTTACGAGAGATTATCCATGAACTCCGACCAGTCATGCTTGAAGATATCGGGCTAATTTCCTCAATCCGCAACCTGATCCTAGAGTTTTCAGAACAACACCCATTGATCAAAATCAAGGAAGATCTTTCTATGGTCGAATCACCGCGGTCCGTACCAATGGGCAATATAGGCATTTCTGTCTTCAGGGTTTGTCAGGAACTGCTTAACAACATTTCGAAGCACGCTGATGCTTCGAAGGTCACTATCTGTTTACAACAAAAAGACAACCTCTTGTCACTCGTTGTTGAGGATAATGGTAAAGGTTTCGTGGTCCGTCGTATCCACGGTGGCAAACGAAAAGGACAACTCGGCATAGGGCTTTTAGGCATCAATGAACGAGTCAAAGAATTGGGAGGGAATTTTACACTTTTGACAGAACCAAACAAAGGGACACTCGTTAAAGTTGATTTTCCCTTAGATGATTTTTGGGCGGGGAAATATGAATAGCAGCATAAAAGTTTTGATTGTTGACGATCATAGCATGTTCCGCAAGGGGGTAAGACAGCTTCTTGCAACAGAAGAAGATATCCAGGTTTATGCTGAGGCAAAAGATGGTGAAGAAGCGCTTCTGATATGCCGGAAAATCATTCCGGACGTAATTCTCCTTGACATTTCGATGCCGGGAATTGGTGGTCTCCAATCGATCAAACTTTTAAAAAAAGAGATCCCTGCCACCAAGATTATAGTTCTTTCAATGCACGGAAAAGAGATGTTCGTTCAGGAAGCCCTGAAAGCCGGAGCATCAGGGTATTTATTGAAGGGAGACGACAGTGAGGAGCTTCCAATAGCGATACGCTGTGTATTTAATAACGGATTTCACTTCAGTAAGAAATTGCATTCCTCTCTCGTTTCAACTTATATCGGCGAACATCAGCATTCCTACTCAGACGATCGGAGCAAATTCGAAAAGCTGACAGAGAGGGAGAAAGAGTATTTCCTCCTTTTGGTCAAAGGACTAAGCACTATCGAAATCAGCAAAATTATGGAAATTAGTCAGAAGACGTGTCAAAAGCATTATACAAACATCAACAAAAAACTGAATATCAAAACGCCAATTGGTCATTTGCGCTACGCCATTAAACTAGGTATCATCGATCCAGAAGTGCTTTAATTGTTTTTTTTGCATTTTACCTGAACGGCCATCTAAACAACTGACCCGCTATTATTGAACACCACGAAATGGAAAGAATATCGGGTAGAAGTCCCAGCTTGGTCTGACAGTTACCTGTTTCGCTTAGGTGTCTATCTGTCCAAGTTTAAGCTACCATCTCTCCTGCCAGACACTCTTGCCGCATTAGAGCGTTTCTCTCCACTTCTTCCACTGGTCATGTAGCTTCCTTCTGTGTGTCACAGATTTGGACGTACTACCAATTTTTAGAAGAAGCAGAAAGTCTCTTGGCTCAAGGCATATCCGAGGTGAATGTAGCTAAAGAGATGTCTGCCCCCCGGACGGTCTCTGAGCGGAAGAAATCACCAGTGTTTATGGCTTGCCTTAACCAACTAAAAATGGATGCCTTAGAAGTGGCCAGATGCCCACTTCAGAAAGCTCCCAGCAGAGTAGTGCAGATCCTAATCGAATAGATGGAAAAACCAGAGAATGAGGAGACCAGACGTAAAACGACTCTTGATGTCCTCCGCCTCATGGGATTTGGACCGGGCAAGCATGAGTGTTATGGGTAGGGCATCGGTCCAACTAATGTTGTATCCATGGCCTAGAAACTCAAGGGCTTTATGGAAACAGAGAATTTGCTGAAGGTTTTTCTTTGAAGGAGGTTTGCAATTGATTGCATTTCAGACATCCCCTTCAATTGTAAAAACCTAGAACTGACTTGATAGGAAGTGTTAGATAAAATCGCACCTTTGATTACGAATATGGTTTCAAAACTACCAATATCTGACAATTGAGATGTCTGGCTAGAAACCATGTGCAGCGTCGGTTACCGGTTCTCCTGATTGACAGCCCCCGAAGGTTGCCAGATAATATATAAGTGTCATAACCCTTTATAAATATTAAAATCTAAATCAGTGACTAGGCGGAAGAATGCGACAAGGACAGATCAAGAAGGGACGAAAAAGTACTGTTTCAACAACAGTCTTTTCGACACCAGGCAGATTTGTGCGACAGCTTTTGAGCCTCACCCTAACTGCGTTGTGCTGCATTACACTTGCGAGTTGCGCCTCCCACGAAAAAAACAGTTCTTATTATTCCAACAGTGAAATAGATCGTCTTCAATTGACGCCTGCCGGCCTGGCGACTCCAAGTGATCAAACTCCAAGTGATCAAACTCCAAGTGATCAAACTCCAAGTGATCAAACTCCAAGTGATCAAACTCCAAGTGATCAAGTTGAGATTGATCTGTCCCCCCGAAATCTTCTCCGCCAACGGTTGAGGGGTTTGGACTTCGAAACTGGGTTGCTCATTAACACGATCCCTGTTAATTCCCCAGTGCTTACAGAACTCTATGCACAAAACGATTTCCACCCTCTGTGGACCAATTCGCGTTCAATTCACCAACTGTTCGGCGTCCTGGAAGAAATCGCCGACGACGGCCTTGATGCCGCAGATTATCACTATTCCAAACTGATGAAGCTGAACAATCTGTTGGAGTCCGTCGCCGCCCCCCCGGAGGACCTGATCGTCGACTTCGATCTGCTGCTGAGCGACAGCTTGACGCTTCTCTGTCACCACCTGCTAACAGGTAAAATCAATTCATTCGAATTAGACGACTATTCACCAGCAACTACAAAGACATCTTCGGCGACGCTATCTCCAGCAATAATTGCTTCGGCCATAACTCAAGGCTCCATCACAGAACTTGTCGCTGATTCCAGACCCCGAACTGCCACCTATGCGCGGCTCCGCTCAGCGCTGAACAGATACCGCAGGATAGCCGCCAAAGGCGGCTGGAAAGAGATTCCGGTAGGCAAAGTTCTGAAAAATGGGCTGCGGGACAAGCGCGTGGCGGCGTTGCGCGAGCGCCTCTCTGCCACCGCCGACATAGTCACGAAAGATCTGGAAAGTATATTTTTCGATGCTGCGGTTGAAGCCGGAGTCAAGCGTTTTCAGCATCGCCATACCTTGCCCGTCGATGGCGTTGTCGGACCTGTGACTCTGGCCGCGCTCAATCAATCCGTTGAAGAAAAAATTCACCGGATCCACTCCAATCTGGAACGCGCCCGCTGGATGGCGCGACTGCCAGAAAAATTTGTTTTTGTCGATATCGCCGGTTTTCAGGTGCAATTTTTCAACAACGGGGCGTCGCTTTTCACGGCACGTGTGCAGGTCGGCAAATCAGATCGGGAAACACCAGTTTTCCGGTCGGCGATTACCGACCTTGAGCTGAATCCGACCTGGACCGTACCCAAAACAATCTTTCAGCAGGATATCCTCCCGGAGGTTAAAGCTGACCCAGACTATTTGCAGAAAAAAGGGTTGCGTATCATGAGCTGGCGGGGGAAGACTATTGACGCTGCAAACATCGATTGGTCCATGTATCCGCAGCATGAATTCCCTTACGCTTTGCGGCAGGCTCCCGGTCCGAAAAATGCTATGGGACGAATCAAGTTCATGTTTCCAAATCCGTACGCAATTTATTTGCACGATACGCCGAACAGGTCCCTGTTCAATGCCAAAGAAAGGGCCTTCAGTTCCGGTTGCGTGCGAATCGAACAGCCTCTGGAATTAGCCCAATTACTTCTGGACGATGAGAAATGGGATTTGAATGCTCTGAAGCAGATGATTCAAACACAAGAAAAAATGAGAATTCATCTCAAAAACCCCATAACAGTTGTTCTTGCTTACGCCACCGTATCGGTTACGGAAAATGGAGATGTCATTTTTAGAAAAGATGTCTACCAACAGGAAAAAAAAATCTTGAATAGGCTGTCCTCCTGATTTATTATCAATCTCTAATTTAAAACAATCTACGCTGAAACAATATATTTGTTATTTGACAATGCATTGAAATTGGTTTTACAGTAACCAATTTTCAACACCGCAGTCGCAACACAGATATTTTTTCAGTCGACTGTTAATTCACACAGCAACACTGGCTCATAAAATGAAAAGTCCCAATCCATTGACAACCGACTCGGAGGCTCCCGCCCAGTTGGACCGCAGGCATCTGTGTAAGGCCCTTCTCACCGTACCGCTACTCGTTGCCGTGGCGCCGATTTCCACCTTGGCCGCCTTCGCCCCGGAGCGCAAACTCTCTTTCTACCATACCCATACGGGAGAAGAGTTGTCTCTTGTCTATCACAAAAACGGTAACTACATTCCTCAAGCCCTAAAAAAGATCAACCACTACCTGCGCGATTTCCGTTGCGACGCGGTCCACACCATCGATCCGGTCCTGTTGGATATCCTCCATGATCTACAGCAGGCGGCAGGGAATCTAAACGGAACCTTCGAGGTGATTTCCGGCTATCGTTCTCCGGAGACCAATCGCAATCTGCGCCAGAAATCAAGCGGGGTAGCCAAGAGTAGCCTGCACATGCAAGGGATGGCCATAGACGTCCGGCTAGAAGGGACAACGACCTGCCAACTGCGGGACCTCTCAATGCAGATGAAACGCGGTGGAACCGGCTACTACCCCTCCTCAAACTTCGTCCACCTCGACACTGGACGGGTGCGCCACTGGTAAGTGTTTGCGGCTATCGTACACTCCATCTATTGCGCCTATCGCATATTAGGAGTTGGGTCAGCATTGACTCAGCTTTTCGTTTCATAAATCAGCAAAAATGAAACTGCGGAAGACGACTCGTAAGTTCGAAGTCTGCCGACATCAAATATCCTGCCAAATGTTGCCAAATGTCTTTTGCACATCATCTAAGGAATTTTGAATGGTCTAC
>QKCR01000041.1 GCA_003245575.1 Alphaproteobacteria bacterium
CAGCATATAATGTGTTGATGGTGAAATCCCGCCGCCGCGCATCCTCTAGCCAATCGGTCGAAAATTCGACATCTGCATGCCGCCCATCCGTTTTTTTATCAATACGCAGCGTAGTGATTTCGTAACCTCTGCCTTTAATGGCTGCTGTTACGGTCCCGTGCTGAATCCCGGTAGGTATTGATTTGATTCTGTTTTTCCCAAGACGATCCGTCACGTATTGTGGCGTTAAGCTCGTTGCAAGGTCAATATCCCCGATCTCCTCGCCTAAAAGAGCATTGCGCACACATCCTCCCACAAAACGGACAGATCCTGCCCCCAAAGCCCGAAAAATTTTCCGGATTTCAGGCGTAGACATGTCGGGTGGGAGAACAAAAGAATGGTGAACGGTCATAATCGAATTATATCAGCCGCCATCATAGAAAACTATAAGGGAAAAACAACTTATTGAAGGAACAACTCGTGTACTCTAAACGAACTTGTCTTATTTGGTGAAATCTCTCGGAGCTTGTCTTGGGCAGCAGCTAGAGCTAGCCCAATATTCCGCTGATTTTCGCGCATGAATTTGGCGTGCCATTCCCCACTACGAAAAGCCACCGCTTCATGAGACAACGGCATCTCGGCAGCCGCCAAATCATGAATTGCAATCAAGCGCAAGGCTTCACGGTAATCTTCCCACTTATTATCAATAAAATGAATAGAGGCTTTACTTTGGTCCTGCCGTCCGTACCGCTGCATATAAACACCCGTTTTTTGTCTTTCGGGATGTATAGCACAGATCAGGTGCGTTCGCAAATTTATGGAAATTATTCCCCGTCACCGCGCAGAATACGGTTTTTCGAGCGATTCCAGTCGCGCTGCTTGATCGTCTCGCGCTTGTCATGCTGGGCTTTCCCCTTAGCCAAGGCGATCTCGACCTTAGCCACACCACGGGAGTTAAAGTAAAGCCGCACGGGCACAATTGTATAGCCTTTTTGCTTTACAGCCGCATAAAGTCGCGCAATTTCACGTTTATGCAAAAGCAATTTCCGTTCACGGCGCGGAACATGCTGTAAATGCGCCCCCGCAGGTCCATAAGGCGCAATATAGGACCCGATCAACCATAGGTCACCGCCGCGCTCTTCCGCAAAGCATTCATTGAGCGAGCATTGACCATGACGCAATGACTTAACCTCGGTCCCCGTCAACATCACGCCGGCTTCGAACTTCTCTTCCAAAAAATAATCAAAGCGCGCACGACGATTTTCGGCAACTGTATGGTTCACCGAAATTAATCCTTTTGCGGCTTTTTTATCCTTGGCCATAATGAAAATTTAATTCCTGCTTGATGTTAGGCGCGGAGTTTCTCTGATTTTGCCCCGCTAATCAAGCCCAATTCTGTCAATACCGCGTCAACTCGCTCACGGCAAGCCGGTGTTGCCGCCACCAAAGGAAGGCGAACTTCATCCCGACACAATCCCAAACGGGATGCCGCATATTTGACGGGTGCCGGAGAACTCTCGGTAAAAAGAACCTTGTTTAAAGGCATCAACTTGGCTTGCAACTCCTGAAACAAATCTATATTCCGCGCTGCCCAAGCCTCTTGGAACGCCGCATAAAGGGCTGGTGCAATATTGGATGCCACAGAAATACACCCGTCCGCTCCATGAGCCAAAGCAGCCCCTGCAATCGCATCATCCCCGCACAACACGCGGAAACTGTCCTTAACACGAGACTTGATCTCTGTCGTACGCGAAACGTCTGGCGTAGCATCCTTGATCGCCATCACACGCGGCAATTCCGCTAATCTGCAAACAGTCTCGACAGAAATCTCAACGCCACAGCGGCTTGGCACGTTATAAAGAACAATCGGCAGATCCGTCGCATCATGAACGGCTTTGAAATGGGCATACATCCCGTCTTGGGAAGGTTTGTTGTAATAAGGAACAACGACCAAAGCCGCATCGACGCCACAAGACTTGGCAAGACGGGTCATGTATATCGTCTTGGATGTCGAGTTAGACCCTGTTCCTGCGATAACCGGAACCGACTTGCTATTTTGGCTCTTGACCGCCTGCACAGACATGTCAAGAATAGCCCGGACTTCATCCTCTTCGAGTGTCGGGGCTTCACCCGTCGTACCACAAGGAACCAGACCGTGAGACCCATGTTCGATCTGATACGCCAAAACCTTTTCAAACGACTTGGCATCAAAAGCTCCGTCGCAGAAAGGGGTCACCAGCGCAGTAATAGATCCGTGGAACATAATTGTCTCTCTCCTGTAAATTTTTCTAGGTCTATGCCGATTACATTATCCCTTGGCGCGGCCTGTGTCTATGGGTTCTTGACGATTTCCACCGCCCTAGCCCAAGGAAACCCACCGTTAAAGCCTGTTCCGAAGCCCCTCCCGCGCGCCGCCGCCGCAACCGCAGAAGCCGAAGCCATGATTTTAATGAGCGGCAACGAATGGATAGACGCTCGCAATAAAGTCATGTCGATCGGATCTCCTGACATGGTAAAGCTTTATGAATGGATGCTTTACCGCGAAGATTACGACACGCTTCCCTTTAAACGCATTGCCTCCTTTATCGAGGAAAACCCACACTGGCCGAACCAATCTGCGTTGAAGAAAAGTGCTGAACGGAACATGCCCTCATCCATGCCTGCCGATCAGATCATGGCGTGGTTTTCGAAATACCCGCCTCTCACAGGACGCGGAGCAATTCTGCTGACGACCGCCTCTCAAGCAACAGGACAAACTGCAATTGCCGGAGAGATCATAAAAAAATCATGGGCGGATCTCGATATGTCCGACAGCGATACAAAATCTCTCTGGACCTATTGGCAAAACTACATCCCCAAGAAACAACATATCCTGCGCTTGGATAAATTGCTGTTCGATCATAAATACACACTTGCCCGTTCCTATGCGTCCACACTGGGACACGGCTATCCGCAATTAGCCGAGGCGCGCATCGCGCTGGCAGAAAACAAACCCAACGTGAATGCCTTAATTGCCAGAGTTCCTTCAGCCCTATCTCGTGACACTGGCTTACAATTTGAACGCCTGAGCTGGAGACGACGCAACAACGAGGACCAAGGCGCGCGCGAAATCCTGAATAACCAACCGCCTCTGACCGATGCACCGAATGCAAATGAATGGTGGAAGGAACGCCACATCATGATCCGTCGTGCCATTGAAGATCACGATTTCAAATCGGCTTACGTTTTGGCAGCCCACCATGACCAAACGGACAAAGCCAACAAAGCTGAGGCTGAATGGCTGGCAGGATGGCTGGCTTTGCGCTTTTTGAACCAGCCGCAACTGGCGCTGGGACATTTCAACACCATGTATGAATCTGTCGCAACCGCCATCAGTAAAACGCGCGGCGCATACTGGGCAGGCCGTGCAGAAGATCAAATGGGTCATAAAGATCTCGCGCAGAATTGGTATAAAATAGCCGCAACCTATCCTCATACCTATTACGGACAATTGGCTGCCCTCAAAATCGGACAACCCATTTCTTTGCCGACAGCTCCGGTCCCGAGTGAACAAGACAAAACAAAAGTCAGTTCGTCAGATTTGCTTCATGCCGTCCAAGTCGCGAATATGGCGCATCTCGATAGCGTCCACTCACAACTGACGTCAGCTTTAATCGCAACACTCTCAACACCGGGTGAGTTCGAAGAAGCGGCACGCCTTCTCTATAGTTCAGGAGACCTCACAGCAGGATTTCGTATCGCCAAAGCCGCAAGTTGGAAAAATATTATTCTGGGCCGTCACACATTCCCGTCTCGGGAGACCAGCATGCGCAGAACAAATGGTAATCATGCGCTCTATCACGCAATTATTCGTCAGGAAAGCCAGTTTGATACGGAAGCCCGCAGCCCGTCAGGCGCTCTGGGTTTAATGCAGCTCATGCCCGCAACAGCCAAAGAAACAGCAGGCAAACTCGGAATAGCTCACCAGACATCTTGGCTCACGGAAAAACCAGAGCATAACATTACGCTTGGTGCGACATATATTGATATGCTGACAGGCCGCTTCCTGAACGGCTTGCCGATGGCCATCGCCGGATACAATGCCGGCCCGTCTCGCGTCAACGGATGGATCGAAGAGTTCGGTGACCCGCGAACCAAAAACGGTGCACATTATGACCAAGATGCTTGGGTAGATTGGATAGAACTCATTCCGATTGCAGAAACCAGAAATTATGTGCAGCGCGTCATGGAAAATTATGAAATTTACACACATATTTCGCAATAAATGAACACCAGCGCATGAAACTATGTTACAATGAATGCGGGTTAACGATCGGTTCATAATATAAGGAATATAGTGAACATGCCAAAATGGCAAAGGAGACCCGTATGCATTTATTGATAGCCGACGACCACACCATGTTTCGGGATGCAATGTCCCAGTATTTGACCAGATCAAATCCTGACGCAAATATCGTTACAACCAAGAATCTCGACGAAGCTTTTAAATATATGCAGGAAGCTGAGAAACATCCCGATCTCGTTCTTCTGGACTTGAATATGCCCGGAATGAACGGTCTTCAAGGCTTCAAGAATTTCAGAGACACCTTTCCCGACGTCTCTGTCGCGCTTCTCTCGGGGGTCGCAGAAATCAGCGATGTCCAACAAGCAATGGATCTGGGTGCTATCGGATACTTCCCGAAAACACTCTCAGGCCGCGCCATGCTCAAAGCCATAGAATTGGTTCTTTCGGGAGAAAAATTTATTCCTGTTGACCACGCCACAAACGGGCTGATGCCTTCCTACTTTAGCGACGGAAATAAGCATTCACCGACCGCGCCCCTGCCCATGCATACGCGCGCGCCAAAAGACCCGCCTAAAACGGACATCAACCTGACCCCAAGGGAAGAAGAAGTTCTGGAGCGTCTCGGCAAAGGGATGAGCAATAAGGATATTGCCAGAGATCTGGATTTGCAGGAAGTGACCATCAAGCTGCATATTCGCGGCATATGTCGCAAACTTGAGGCCAACAACAGAACACAAGCTGCGTTGAGAGCCTATGAGCTGGGCTTAATCAAGAAAGTCGACTAACAGACAAGCGGAAATTTACAAATGGGAACTCTCAAGAAAAGAACCTCTCACCAATATGAGGAGATGGGGCGACTGACACAAGGGCTGCTCCATAATATCAATAACTCGTTGGGCTCGATCATTGGATTCTCGGAATTTCTAACCGAGGATCTCGAAGCAAATACCCCGCCCCATGCGTTTGCCGAAAACATCAAGTCGGCCAGCGAGCATATCAAAGATTTAATCCGCCAAATGTGGACATTGAATGCCATATCTGAGATTTCGTATGACGAGGCCTCGGATCAAGTTGACATGAGCGAGATTATCGAAACACAGCTTCTCTTGATTAGCGAAACACTTTTCAAGAATATGCAAATCAGTATGGAGTTTGATATTGCCGATTCTGTGGCAAATACAAAAGTGATCGGATTCCACGGCTATCTGACTCAAATGTTTTTGGAGCTCGTCAGCAATGCCATTGAAGCCTTCGAAGAGCATTCAGAACCCGGCAAACCGAAAATCATTTCCGTAACCTTGTCAAAGCCGGAACAGGATTCTGAATACCTGTGCATGACAGTTACCGACACGGGTGACGGCATGGAGCAAGAGGTTCTGGACCAATGCCGCACACCATTTTTTTCGCATCGAGATGCATCGGAACATCACGGCTTAGGGTTGACGATCGTTGATACAATTCTGAAATCTACACGAGGAAATATGGATATATCTTCTGAGCCAGGAATGGGCACAACAATATCCATATACTTACGACAAAATGTCTCATAGATATGCCCGAAAGAATATAGCGCAGTGCAAACTAAACTATTCTCTTGGAGAATGACCTACTCTTTATTATATATTAGGAAGCATATTATTGTTCGGTAATCCGAAATCCTAACGCTCTGTTAACCACTTATAGGGCATCTTATAGTCTAGGGTATTGTAGAGAGAATTCTATTCTTTTCGACTACCGCATTTCACTGAGTATATCGACGAATACACTGGGAAAATGACTTTCCCCATATAGCCATAATGCAGGGGCCGCACATGGACGATCTAATTGTAGAATTTCTGACAGAAACAAATGAAAGCCTGATGGAGCTGGATACAGACCTCATCAAGCTCGAACAGAATCCCAATGACAAGGATTTGATTTCTAAAATCTTCCGTCTGATGCACACCATCAAAGGAACATGTGGTTTCCTAGGGCTGCCCCGCCTTGAAACCGTTGCGCACAGAGCAGAAAACGTGCTCGGCCGCTTCCGTGACGGAAATCTGGAAGTCACACCTGCATACGTGTCTCTTATCCTTGAATCTCTGGACCGCGTTCGTTATTTGCTTGGCCATATCGAAGAAACAGGAACAGAACCTGAAGGCGAGGATTCTGATCTGACTGAAAAATTAGATGCCGTCTACGAAGGTCGTGATGGTGGTGCAGACACAGCAAGCGCTCCGGCTGCTGCGGCTCCGGGACCGGTAGAAATCGAAGTTGAATTCCCGTCTGTCCAAGAAAAACATGCAGAAGAGAGCGCCCCTCAAGTCGCAGCCGCTAAAACGGAAGCTCCAGCCGCGGCTCAAATGCAAACAAAAGAAACAGCAGAAAGTGCAATTGCCAACCAATCTTTGCGCGTAAACATGGGTGTTCTGGAGAACCTCATGACGATGGTTTCTGAACTGGTGCTCACACGGAACCAGCTTTTGCAGATTGCCAGAACCGAAAAAGAAAATAACTTCGCTACTCCGTTGCAACGTCTGAACCATGTTGTCTCTGACTTGCAAGAGGGCGTGATGAAAACCCGCATGCAGCCTATCGGCAATGCATGGGCAAAACTGCCGCGTATTATCCGCGATCTCAGCATCGAATTGGGTAAAAAGATTGATCTCGAAATGACAGGTCAGGATACAGAACTTGACCGTCAGGTTCTGGATATGATCAAAGACCCGTTAACTCACATGGTCCGCAATTCGGGTGACCACGGAATTGAAACTCCTGCAGAACGGGCCAAATCCGGCAAGCCTGAGACAGGAAAAATCCATCTGCGTGCTTACCATGAAGGTGGACATATCATCATTGAGATCGCCGATGACGGGAAAGGTCTTCCGACTGAAAAAATCAGACAGAAAATCATTTCTAACGGATTGGCAAGTGAAGAAGAAGCCATGAAGCTCTCTCCACAACAAGTGCACCAATTCATTTTCCATGCAGGTTTCTCAACCGCTGACAAAGTCACTTCCGTATCAGGACGTGGAGTCGGTATGGATGTGGTCCGAACCAACATTGAAAAAATCGGCGGATCTATCGAAATGAAATCCGCGGAAGGTAAAGGATCGACCTTCTATATCAAAATCCCTCTAACCTTGGCAATTGTTTCATCCCTGATTGTAGAATCCGCAGGCGAACGTTTTGCTATTCCACAATTGGCCGTTCGCGAATTGGTTCTGGTTTCCCAGAAATCAGAAAACAGAATTGAAATGATCCGCAACACGCCTGTCTTCAGACTACGTGATAAATTGCTGCCACTGGTTTCTCTAGAAGATTTGCTCAAGCTCGGCAACAATACAGACACCGACCTGGCAACTCGTTTCGAGCATAAATATATTATCGTAACTCAAGTCGGAAACTACTCTTTCGGTCTAATTGTTGATCAAGTGTTTGACACAGAAGAAATCGTGGTAAAACCGGTTGCAAAAATCCTGAAAGATATTGATCTCTTCTCGGGAAATACCATTCTGGGTGACGGTAGCGTAATTATGATTCTGGATCCGGGCGGGATTGCAAAAGTCACAGGCGAAAACAATGTTACTGACTCTGCCTCGGATACCGCGGAAGATAACCGCCGTATTGCCGCCGACAAAAAAACCTCCCTGCTCCTCTTTACAGCAGGTCAAGGGTCCCCTAAAGCAGTTCCATTGTCACTCATTTCCCGTCTGGAAAATGTTGAAGTATCATCCATTGAACAAACAGACGGACAAATGCTTGTCCAGTATCGTGGCTCTTTGATGCCCATTCTGCCGTTCTCGAACGATATTGATCTGGAGAGCGTATCAGCCAAACCGCTTCTGGTATTCGCAGATCGGGGCAAGAGTGTTGGCTTGATCGTTGACGAGATTGTCGACATCCGCGAAGAAGCCATCGAAATCCAGCTTGATGGAAAACGTCAAGGCGTATTCGGAAGTGCCATCATCTCAGGAAAAGCGACCGAGATCGTTGATGTCATGCACTTCCTGAACTCTGTTCACGGAGACTGGTTCAAAGACCATGGTGACGAACCATTCCTACAACACGACAAAAGAAAGCAAGGCGGAGGATCTTCTTCCAAGCGCATTCTTCTCGTGGATGACAGCCCATTCTTCCGCAACATGCTATGCCCTCTGCTCACGGCAGCCGGATATGAAGTCGTTGCCGTTGAAGGCCCATCAAAGGCTCTGGAACTGACTGAATCAGAAGAAAATTTTGACATCATTATCTCCGACATCGAAATGCCGGATATGAACGGATACGATTTTGCAACCCGCGTGCGTGCAAACGAGAAATGGCAAAACACACCAATGGTGGCATTGACCTCTCACGCGACACCGGAAGACATCGACCACGGATATGAATCCGGATTTGATGAATATATTGCAAAATTCGACCGTGACACATTACTGAGCACAATTTCCAAGACACTCTCAAGAGGGATCGAAGCATGAGCGAAGGAACACAACATAACCAGTCCGAAAGAGGCAAATCTGCGCTCTCCTCCACAGAGGGCAAAACAAAAGAATTTCTAACCATCGAAATTCAGGGTCAGTTGTTCGGTATTCCTATCCTGCAAGTCCAAGACGTGTTGGGCGAGCTTAAAGTAACGCGTATTCCTTTGGCCCCGCCACAAGTTTCCGGTTCCCTAAATCTGCGCGGTCGTATCGTGACCGCCATTGATGTCCGCAAATGCTTGGGATTACCTTCTTTGGAAAGCTCCGAAGACTCTCATCGCATGAGTGTCGTCGTAAACCATGATGACGAACTCTACAGTTTGATTATTGACAGTGTCGGCGACGTACTGACACTGCATAATAAAGACTTCGAAGCCAATCCGGCAACTCTGGATTTGATTTGGAAGTCTGTGTCACTTGGCGTCTACCGTCTTCAGGGACGCATTCTGGTTGTTCTGGATGTCCCGAAACTTTTGTCTTCACTACAACACCCTAATTAAGGATATGAGTAAGATTTTATTTATCGTTCACGGATAAGATAGAATTTGTCTCGAACAAAAATAAGATCCGTCCAGGAGAGAACCTATGAGAACCTGCCTAGTTGTTGATGATAGCCGCGTCGTCAGAAAAGTTGCCCGTCGTATTCTTGAAGACCTTCACTTCAATTGCGAAGAAGCCGAAGACGGTCAACAAGCCTATGAATATTGTGCAACAGCAATGCCGGAAGTCATTCTGCTGGACTGGAATATGCCGGTTATGAGTGGTATCGAATTTTTGGAAAAACTCCGCCAGATGCCTTCAGGAGATTCTCCACGCGTCGTATTCTGCACCACAGAAAATGATATGTCTCATATCCAGCGCGCAATGATGGCCGGAGCCAATGAATATATTATGAAGCCCTTTGATACGGATATTATTAAATCAAAATTCATTCAGATCGGCTTGATCGACGAAGAATAAGAACCTTCTTTCGCGTAATAGACCTGCTCTAAAAAGATAATATCTACAACAAAACAATACGGGCTCAGCACATATGCCACACTCCTCGACAACGCCTCTGAAAGTTATGATCGTTGATGATTCTGCGGTCATACGAGGATTTTTGGGAAAGATGTTGGAATCTGAGCCCGCTTTTGAAGTCCTAAGCACGGCCGCCAACGGCCAAAGCGCCGTTACAAACCTCCAACGCCAACGTCACGATCTGATTCTTTTGGACGTTGAAATGCCTGTTATGGACGGATTGACCGCCATACCACTTCTGATGCAAGCCCAACCTGACATCAAGATCATCATGTGCTCGACCTTGACCACAGAGAACGCAGAAACAACCATGCGCGCTTTGGCACTCGGCGCGGTAGATTGCATTGCTAAGCCAAGCACAACTCAAGACATTTATGCAAAAGACACATTTCGCAATATCCTCACGCATACTCTGCGCGGGATCGGCGGCATCAGCCAGAACAAAGCCCCGACACCACAGCCTCAGCAGGAAAAACCGCAAGCTCGGGATAATGCTGCCCCACGCAGAACACTTAGAGAATCATCCCCGACACCGACAAACGCGCCCCAAACCACACAAGAGCATGTCTCGATAGACAGATCGAAAAAGACATTCACTTTACGTCCGTCCAATCAGGGCTACACAGGGAAACCGGAAATTCTGGTTATCGGCAGCTCGACAGGGGGGCCGAATGCCCTATTCGAACTGATCCCACACCTCAAAGGGGTACAAATCCCGATCATTATCACCCAGCATATGCCGCCGACTTTTACACGCATTCTGGCTGAACATATTGAACAACAAACAGGCGTTAAAGCCGTTGAAGGCGCAGAAGGCATGCCCCTTCTACCGGGACGCGTGCATATCGCACCGGGTGGCTATCATATGCAATTAAAGAAAAACGGCCCATCAACCGTGATTACGCTTAATGACGGTCCGATGGAAAATTTCTGCCGTCCGGCAGTAGACCCGATGTTCCGATCTGCTGTCAAAATCTACGGGGAGAAAATTATGGCTGTTATTCTGACAGGCATGGGGCAAGATGGAATGCTCGGCGCCCGTGATGTTGTTGCCGCAGGCGGTCGCGTCATCGCTCAGGATGAAGCCACAAGTATTGTTTGGGGAATGCCCGGAGCCGTCGCACTTGACGGAAGCTGCTCCGCGGTCCTCCCCTTAAAAGAAATCGGCCCTTGGCTACGTAAATCGTCCTTGCGTTTAGCTTAGGGAAAAGGATAATAGCACCCATGAAAATTTCTGATTTTGAACTTTATAAATCTCTTCTGTACGAAAAATCCGGTCTAGTCATAACACCGGACAAATCCTATTTGCTCGATTCCCGCCTGACGCCGATTGCCAAAAAATGGAACTTTGCGTCTTTGGAAGCTATGACCCTGCAATTGCGGGCCATTCCTGATAACAAGCTGATTAAAGACATCGTAGAAGCCATGACGACGAATGAAACGTCATTCTTCCGCGATACAAAACCATTCCAGATTTTTCAGGAAACCATCCTTCCCGTCCTTCTGGAAAAAAGAAAAATCAAGAAAACCATTCGTATCTGGTGCGCAGCCTGTTCAAGCGGGCAAGAACCTTATTCGTTGGCTATGATTCTGAAAGAGAAGGAAGCCCTTCTCAAAGGCTGGCGCTTTGAAATCATGGCAACAGATATTTCCGACGACATTCTGGATCAAGCCAAACGCGCAAGCTATACACAATTTGAAGTCCAGCGCGGACTACCCATTCAATATCTGATGAAATATTTCATGCAGATCGGCGAAACATGGCAGTTGAAAGACGAAATTCGGAATATGGTTCGTTATTCCAACTTCAACTTACTGGACCCGATGTCCCGTTTGGGTTCCTTCGACATCATCTTTTGTCGGAACGTTCTGATCTACTTTGATGAGAAAACCAAAGGCGACATTTTGAACAGAATGTCCACTCAATTGGAAAATGACGGTTTCTTGCTTCTCGGCGGGGCCGAGACAGTATTGGGTATTACGGACAAGTTCCAACCCAATCCGGAAAAGCGTGGGCTATATGTCAAAACACAACCAAAAACCGATACGCCGTCGGCAACGGGATCAGGCTCTTCGACAAGTAGCACATCAAGTTTCACATCCGGACTTTTCAAACGCACATAATATGCTACAAACGGGCTGCATTACTTAATCAAGGAGTAGCCCGTTATGTCTGTAGCCGCAAAACCCCGTTCGACCCCTCGCCCTGACCGTGTCAAAGTGACAACAGCCCTGCTGTCTGTCTCGGATAAAAGCGGCTTGATAGAACTGGCAAAAGCCCTAAGCACGGCAGGCGTTAAACTCCTCTCGACAGGCGGCACATCCAAAGCCATCCGCGAAGCAGGCTTAGATGTTACAGATGTGTCAGAACACACTGGCTTTCCTGAAATCATGGACGGTCGCGTTAAAACGCTCCATCCGAAAGTCCATGGAGGACTTCTTGCGCGCCGTGATGATACAGACCATATAAAAGCCATGACAGAACAAGGGATCGGAGCAATCGACCTGTTGGTCGTCAATCTTTACCCGTTCAGAGAGACAGTCGCAAACGGTGCGGACTATGATAATTGTGTCGAGAATATCGACATCGGCGGACCGGCAATGCTCCGTGCTGCTGCCAAAAACCACGACTTTGTGACAGTCGTCACAGACCCGTCAGACTACACAACCATTGCTGAAGAAATCGCATCCGGCGGAACAACTTTCAAAACGCGCCAACGCTTGGCGGCAAAAACCTACGCCGCAACCGCCAGCTACGATGCCGCAATTTCCGCATGGTTTGCCAAAGAGTTAGACGAAAGCTTTCCACAAACACTCTCCGTCTCGGCAACAAAAATCGACACGTTGCGTTACGGAGAAAACCCTCATCAACTCGCAGCCGTTTACGCTGACGGCTCAGGTCGAGCAGGCGTTGTCACTGCAAAACAGTTACAAGGGAAAGAACTTTCATACAACAACTTGAATGACACCGATGCAGCCTTCGAACTGGTCTCGGAATTTGACAGCCCCGCTGTCGCAATTATCAAACACGCGAACCCATGCGGCGTGGCAACAGGTGCAGACATGATCTCTGCCTATAAAGACGCCCTTGCCTGTGACCCAGTCAGCGCGTTTGGCGGCATCATCGCTCTGAACCGCAAACTGGACGGTGCGACAGCAGAAGAAATTATAAAGATTTTCTCGGAAGTTATCATAGCCCCTGAAATTTCAGACGAGGCAAAGGCGATCCTTGCCGCCAAGAAAAATGTCCGCGTACTAGAAACAGGAGGCATGGCCGATCCGAAACAAGCCCGCATGACGCTGAAAACAATTTCAGGCGGCTGGCTGTTACAAACAGCTGACAACGGTCACATCACCGAAGCAGACCTGAGAGTCGTGACCAAGCGCGCCCCCACGGAACAGGAACTCAAAGACCTGCTTTTTGCCTTCCGCGTATGTAAACATGTCAAATCAAACGCAATTATCTATGCCAAAGGCGGAAAAACAGTCGGCATCGGTGCAGGCCAGATGTCCCGTATTGATTCCAGCCGCATCGCGGCATGGAAGGCCAAGGAAGCGGGTACAGAGATCGAAGGCTCTGTCGTAGCCTCAGACGCGTTCTTCCCCTTCCCTGACGGCCTATTGGCAGCCGCCGACGCCGGCGCGACAGCCGTCATCCAACCGGGCGGATCAATCAAGGATGACGACGTCATCAAAGCCGCAGATGAACGTGGATTGGCAATGGTATTAACAGGAATGCGCCACTTCAGGCATTAATTCTGTCCTAACTCCATTAAGACTTTCTTTACCCTTTTTTTATGGCATTACCTATCTAGGATCAGGTAGAATAGGAAAAAATTAAGAAGAAAGAGGGTGTAAAATGGCGAGTTTCTGGAGTGATATTAAATCATCTTCCTCATACCAAACTTTGGTAAGAGCAATAGACGCCGCCCCACTGCCCTCAAATATCATCAATAGACTTATAGATTCAAACCATACTGCAAAAGTTATTAGAGATGGCCTAGTCGAAGGCACGGCTGAAACAATTGGTTACGGCTTAGGACTTCCGCAAACTTTATATAAATTTTGGAAAGAACATGTTGACGGAGAGCGCTTTGAAGAGCCGCCGGAAAAGCAAGAATATTCTCCTGAATGGTTTAAAAGTCAGCTAATGGGAGAATATGAGGACAATCTCAGAATTTTAAGAAAAACTAGACCAGAACTTAGGCCCGGAACCTATGATGGATATATTCACGCTGGAGCCAGCTTTGTACCACTCATAGGATCTGCTTTTATTCCTGGCGGCCAGGCCGCTGGCGCTTCGAAAGTAGGGCAAGTTATATCTTTCGTCGCCCCGAAACTTGGGGCAGTAGGCTTTGCTACAACTACAGCCACGGAAGGATATGAAGTTGCGGAGGAATACTTGGATTTTGGAGCAGCAACACAAGAACTGGTAGGATTTGGACTTCCCAATAAACCTTCACCGCCACCTCAGGATAGTTTAACATCTAATCAAGCAAATAATATGGCACCAACGGCCACAGAACCGATCAAACCAGATGCCGCATCTTCAGCACCTCTAGTTTCCCCCCCTAAGTCGCACGCGATCATTCTAGGTCTCACAATCGGGACCACACTTCAAGAAGATGGAGGAACGACGAAATTTGACACTGAAAAAACAACCCTGCTGCAAACGGAACTCGCAAATATGGGACGATACTCCCATAAGATAGACGGAATTGCAGGTAAACATACAATGAACGGGCTCGATTCTGCGATAAAAGAGATAATTAAGCCAACCAGCCTAAGTGATGACATCAAATCTCTTTACAAGGACAAAATGGCAGAATTATCAAAAGACTTACGGAACAACCCTCCAAATGAATTTGCCTACGATCCGAGAGTAACTGCTTTTCAAGTATGCGGATACGCACTAGGTATTTATAATAAAAAGATTGATGGCCTGATGGGTCCATCAAGCATGAAAGCAGCCCAACTTATTGAAAATAAAGATTTTAGCGTAAACAACACGCAAGTTGCGGCAAGTCCGGCACCGCAACCACCAAAAGTAGAGCTTGCAACGATTGCACCATAAGAGACATTTAAACAAATGTCGGACGATAGAGAACTATAAAAGTTTGCATTTTTCTATAGAGCTATGATAGAATGCAATTAACATATAAAATAAGGAGTGTGTAAGATGGGGTTAGTTAGCAAGCTAAAAGCTGCATATAAAGCATTTAAAGAGGGCGACGCCATCAGGAAAGGCGTGCGCGCAGCCGCATACACAGCCGAGGAGATAACGCCTGAGATAGCAAAAATTCACGATAAGCAACGCGTACTTGTGGAAGGCATTGAAGCTGCCTTGAACCCAAGGAACAAAACGCTCGGAGAATCTGCAAAGGAAGCCGCATCGAGTGTAGGAAACTTAAGAAAAGGCACAGGGCCTAATTTATCAGGAGCGGCGAATAGCGCAGCATCTAAGCAAGATACAATAGCAGAAGCAACAAAAGAACTCAGACAGCACATCTCCTCAGAGGACTATGGTAAATTAAAGTTAATGGAAGGAGATCTAAAGCCTCAAGAAGCGCTAGATGCTCTTTACTCTGGCTACAGAATTTCTCCGGAAAGTTTCAGAGCGTTAAACAAACAACTTTCCACAGGTACCCTCGTCCCAACATCCGGTCTGAAGAAAGCAGCCATAGTTGGTGCAGTCGCTGTAGCTTCTGCGGGAATATATAATGGACTAGAATCTCAATCAGACCAAAACGACAATAACCTCAGTTTTGGTGAACGTATTGTGTACAATGGCAAAAAGTTCTGGATGGGCATTACAGGATACGGACAAGATACTTGGGTTACAAACGCACTGAACAAAAACCCAGGCGACAGGATCGCCGTAGCATTAAAAGGGAACATAGATAAAAATATTGCTGACGCGCAAGAATCAGGACAAACAAAAGCTGATACCAACAGAGCACTTCAAGTTGCTCGAGCAAATGAGGGGTCTGTTAATGTTGCCCAACAAGTAGGAACCGCATTCCTGACCGGAGTGCCTCAGGTAGGTGTTGATAGTGCAGCCTCAAAATTCGGAGCACTTATTAAGTCTCAAGGTGCGGCTTTGACTGCTGAGAAAATAACCGAGTACGAAACTGCCTTTAGAGGTATTCTGCGAGAACAAATTGACCAAAATAAAGATTCTATGTTACAGCCAGCAGAAGCAAAAGGCTTGGCGTCATCAGATAGCTTTATTAAGCTAATTGAGGGATTGCCGATAAATGAGCAACAAAAAGCTTATGTAGCAAGCCAAACCCTTGCTATGACAGGATATAAGTAAGCCACACAGAATATTTATATATAGAGATTACACATAAGAGAGGGCAAAATGGCTACAGGTAATCAAACATCTACAGCAGGCGCTGCAGGAGTGCAGAACGAACAAGAACTTGCCTTACAGGGTCTGTTCAAATCGATTGCACAAATCGATCCGAATTCGCCTGAAGCTGCGGTAGAAATGATGCGTCTGTTTGAGGGCTATTACAAACAGACCGGTAATATGCAACTCGCTGAGAACGTAAACCAAGTTCTCAAAAAAGCACAGGAAGGTAAATTAGATCTTCGTAAAGCGTTTGGCGACTCTACGCTTGAAATATGGAAGCTAGCGAGAACAACCGAGCAAAAACTTCAAGAAAAAGATCAAAGTCAATATCTGGATGCTTACTATGGCACGCAACAACAACGCTTGTCAGCTGAACTTGATGTTCAAACAATGGTAATCAAAGGTGCAGCCGGAGGTTACAAGCTTCTGGCAATGATAGGGTCTATCCTATCAGCTATTCCTGGCTTGGAACAAATCGGCAAGGATTTGGTCCAATCCTCCATCCAAGCATCAAAAGAGCTGAAAGTTGACAAGATAGAAGAAGATGCCATCCGTCAATCTGACCGCGAGAACGCTAAAAAACCAAAAATCGGCGAAGTCACTGCTGAAGATGCCGGAAAGAAAGCAGATGCAATCATAGCTCAAATTATGAATGATGCTAAGATCGTTGGTGAATCAAGAGGCTCACAACGCGCTAGCGGAGGAACCAATCCGGATGCCCCACAGCAAACGCCTTTTAGTGCAAACGGGACTACAGCAACGACACCAGCAGCAGCCAGTGGCACACCTGCACCTACACCTGCTGCAGATAAACCTGCGATTTGCAACACATCTTTCGGCAGCAAAATGCCCGAATGCCAGCCTAGCTGATCAAGGTAATCGCAAGAAACAGGTCCTTTAGCTTAAACCGCCTCAAGGCGGTTTTTTCTATATCGCAAAAGCTTGCAAAATATGACGAAAATATGGCATGATATGTGCGTTCGAGACATAATACTAGGCAACACGCACCAGAAAAAGCGGATAAAAAGAGATTGCCAGAAATTCCGAACAAACGGCATTAGAGTGAAAGATAAATAGAGGGTAGTGTCATGTTATTTCATGAAGTGAAAGATTCTGTAGACAGAAGCGAGAAACCTGTTCGCGTTTGGGACCATTTGATTGGAGCCAATACGGAGGAAGCCAGAAATCGTCGCCTGAACGAATGGGATAGCGCAGCCCAACTTCAACAATACAGAGCGGCCTTTGTTCAGGAATTAAAAGCTCTTTCGGAAAGCGGTACACCTTTCACAGAGGAAGACATTCTCGAAAAACTGAACATGACACAAAACATGTTCTCTCTCGAAGAGGATCAGCTTCAACGTTATATCCAACAACGCCAGAGCGAAGTTAATCCGACTCTAGCAACAATAGAGAGCATTCGTAATATTCTGGCGACTAACGACTTTACAGATCAGGATAAAGCAGACTTCGATCAGGCTATTCGCGATAACGAAGAATCTATCCAAGCACCACTGAATGAAATCAAAATTGCCGAACGTCTGAAGAGAGCAACCCAAACTCTACTTAACCGCAGCTTAAGAGAAGCGGCCGAGCTGATTGTAACATTACCGGAAGACCGCCGATTAAAACCTGCCATTCTGGACGAAGAAACCAGAAGCAGCATCGAATCATTCGGCCTTGATCCAGACACCACAACCATAGACACTGTTGAACTGACTGAGGCAGATAGATTCCCGCGTACCTCCCCGTCAAAGACCCCTTACGTTCCTCTGAGCGAGATTCGTCTGGCAGTCGAAGACTTCTTGTCTTCGGAAGTAACCGCGCCTAAGGTAGCTGCAGCAGAAAAGACAGCCGCACAAGCTATTGAAAAAGCGATGGCCCCAACAGAAGCAAAACCAACTGAGCCAACATCTGAAAAACCGGCACTGGCACCGGCAAGTCAACCTGCCCCGGTATTAAGCACGCTTAACAAGATCGAACGTGACCTTGAAATAGAAGCAGCCCATGACTTGGCCAAAAACTTCAAGACATATAAAGACAATCCGGATTTGGAAGCACTGATCCTTCTGCATTTCAAGCAACCCGTTACACGCACGGCACGCATAATTAACGAACGCTTGGGACAAGGCCTGAAAGACGAGCAAACATTAGAATTGATCGAGCACAGACGGGCGCTCATGGCGTTTGCAAAACAATTCGACGAATTAAAAACCGCGCGTGATTTGGCAGAAAACTTTGAGAACCACAAAAACAACCCAGACCTGAACAAACTCGCGGAACAACATTTCAAGCAACCGATCGCTCGCGCAACACAAGCCGTTAAACTCCGTCTGGAACAAGGCCTTAAAGACGAGCAAACATTAGAATTGATCGAACATAAACATGCTTTGATCGCTTATGCTAAAAAGTTTGATAACCACCACACGGCGGAGAACAATCTCAGACAGGTTAAAGAAGCGTTTGGTTTGAAGGGGGATCAATATGTGTTGGCCGCGCAGGACGACTACGCCCCCCCGTTGGAGGATGAAAGTCTGGATGATTCAGAACACGATAGATTTGCTCCTGAGGAGTTAAAGGATCGCGCAAAAACATTGTGGGACTTTGCTCATACTGATGAAGTATCAACTCTGAAAGCATATTTATTCAGCTCAATGGTAGATGATTTGAATGAAGCTCGAGACGTAGCAAATGTGCGTCGGGAAAAAGGCGAAGATGTCTCGCATATCGAAAAATTCATCTTGCATGCTCAAATCAGTGCAAAAATCGCAAAAGACAGAATAAAAGAATGGGATATAGCCAACCCTGAAACAGAACCTCAACCTCAACAGAGTAACGGACTTCTCGGGCGAATCGGCAAAAGCGTATCTTCCCTGACCTCCGCGTTCACACATGCCGTTAAGTCGGTCAGAGAATTTGTAACACCTAAACGCCTGGCTTTTGGCGTTTTGGGAGCGGGTGCAATCGCCGCAGCCATTTGGGGAACAACACCAAACACACCTGATGTAAAAACGGATTTTACGGCAGCGACAACTCCGACAGTAACCGCCCCAACAGCATCGACAGCACAAAAAATCACCCCTGTCGCAATAACTCTACCTGCCGCACAATCAACACCAGCAGTGTCAGATGCGCCGAAACAAGTGATGCATGGTGATTTTACCTTAGCTGAGGTCAAATCTATGTTTGGAGAGCCTCTGGAAACACCGGAAGCCGCAAAACCAGCCCACAAAAAAGCTCCATCCGCACGATCCCAATTCGCTCAAGCGTCTGTTGCCGCAGAGCCAACAGGAATCTCCAATGTGGACAGAACAAAGGCATGTAACTTTGTATATCCGAATGGGGGCGAAGGGCTGCAAAGCTGCTTAAATATTGCACTGAATTAATAATAGCTATAAAAGGCGTTATAAAAGTAAAAAGGGCCGATAGAGCCCGAACAAGGTATAATAGAGGACTGAGTTAATGGAACGGACAACACCATCCGACCCCACATTTGCGCGCACTTCCGATCGCGAAAAAGCAGTCATGTCCATAATATCGGACATAACAAATAATCCGTCATCTAATGCCCACAAAGAAATCATGCTTCTTCGCCTGCATGACATGTTGAAAGCTGAAAGAAAATCCCTGTCAGCAGATCCAAATGCAGACCAAAGCTCAAAAAACGAAAATATAAGATTAAGCTTGATCGTCGCACGTCATATCAAAACATTTCAAACCGAACGTCAGGAACGAGCGAAAAAGTCTTCACAGGCCAATCAAACCGAAAGAACAACTTCTAGTCAAGAACGAGACATAAATACGCCTAAAAACAACGCTCCAAATAAAAAACAGTTTTCTGAAAACATCGGAAAATTTATTTCCCGAATTGTAAACAGCATAACATCCACTTACCAAGCTGGGAAAAAGCAGGTTGAGGCAGCACATACGCATGTACAACCCTATCTGGAAAATAATGCCAAAGGCGCAAAAAAATTATATATAAAATTTCGAAATAGAGCGCAGGATAGTCTTGCAGATCACATAGACGCAGCACGTAAAGGAGTCAAAAATGCGACATTCTATGCTCGGTATAAATACAAAGAAATTAAATCAGATGCAGCTTCCCTAATTGAGCGTTTAAATCGCACACAAAAGATACTGGCTGCAACAGTTATTCCGGCAGCCGCGGCAATTGTAATTGCACCAGCTATATTGATGTCATCAAACGATGTACCCTCCAATCGGATGACATCACCGATCGATGAATTCAATACACTTTCTAAACCTCTTCCAATCACTGTTAAAAAAGCTGAACAGAAAATTGCCGCGCAAACACCAATCCCTGAGCCTGTTAAAGATATTATTCAGCAAACACCAAAGCCTGATACCATAAAGGTTGAGAGACAAACTGTAGCTTCGTCAGAGCTTGCGCCCAAACCAAGAAAATTTGGAAGAGGACGTGTACATATTAATTACACAGCCCTTTTAAGAAATCCGGAATACCGCGACCTGCTTGTCCAAGCGGCTCATAAAATGATTCATGAATATAGCGCAGAAGAGGTCTATCAAGGGATCATCATGACCGAATCCGGAGGAAAACAGTTTGACAGCACAGGAAAACCATTAAGATCCAGAGCAAACGCCATTGGAAAGGCACAAATGCTCCCATCCACCGCCGAAACCATTGCAAATGACTGTACGGGAAAACCGGTTATTTGGAACAAGTTCTACTACAACGAACAGTATAACTATGACTTGGGCTATTGTTATTTCAAAGCCATGCGCGAAACCTATGGCAACAACATTCTGGCTGGTTTGGCCTATAACGGTGGGCCTGGTGGGCTGGAATGGAGAATGCGCAGGAACGGTTATAGCCCAACTAACGATCCGCATAAAACAGTTGAGTTCATGGGCAATATCCGCAACATGGAGAACAGAGAATACATCGCCCAAACCATGGTTAAATTGGGTTTGATTGATCTTAGCAAACTTGGGCCAGATGTTCTGACGGAAAGAGTCACAACATATAGTGACACTACTCAATACAAATATACTGTAAAAAAACCGGTTAGAGGGAACAGCATTACAGATAATGATCGCCCATCAAGGGCAGAGAGCCAGATATCGGGGCAGTTTAGAGCCTCACAAAGAGCATCATTAACAGAAACACCTAGTAGAGCCAGCAGAGCAAGCTCAAACACTGCACCTAGTGTACATATCAACTAACTTAAAGAGAATAGTAGTCAAAAACACACAGCTAAAATAGAGATAATTAGAAAGAGTTTCAAAGAGCTCTCCAAACGGTAATAATAACAAGGGTAAAAAATGGAACGGAAGGAAATATCCGAAACCAATAAAGTACACGCCAGCAACCGCGAACTTGCAACTATTAACTACATAAAAAATATAGTCTTGTCGCAAGTTTCTGCGAGCGTAAAAGAGGCAAAGCTCATTCATTTGCATGAAATATTGAAAGCAGAAAGAAAATCCCTGTCAGCAAATCCAAATGCAGATCAAAGATCAAAAGACGAGAATATAAGATTAAGCTTAATCGTCGCTCGCAATATAAAAGCGTTACAAATCCTGCGCCAAGAAAAATCTGCAAGATTTAAAAATTCCAATCCCGCCCCGGAACAAGAAGCAAAAGAAACTGCGCAAAAATTTACCCAAGACTCCGAAGATAGTCCCAAACAAGAAAAGACAAAAGCTCGCGGCTCACGAAAGCAATATATAACGACAATGTTATCTTCAACTTCAAAGAAAATAGATAACCTAACAGACGTCGTACGCCTCAGTCTTGAAGACAAAAAAAGAAACATGACAGCACGATATAACCGCGCTGTTTCAGATACTATATTGTTTATAAACAACTACACGCGCATCTGCACCGCACTAATAAAGCGAGTTGTCCCGGCCGCTACTGCAATCATCATTGCACCCGCAATTCTTGTTTCCGGGCAAAACAATTCAAACGTGGAACCTCGTTTTTCTACAAATTTTAATGCGGCCTCCAGAGGAAACATTTCGGATCAAAAACCCGAACCTACAAATAATCACGCCAATACCATCTCGAATAATGTAGAACCAAGATCAGCATCTCCCAAGCCACTGGCTTTTATCCCTCAGCCCAAAGCCCAAGTTCTGGATCGCTCACAATACCCTGTAAAGGTACACATACCGTCTTTACAGCCCCCGAGGGATGTTGAGGGAATCGTTAACACAGCGATTGCCGAATGGGTGAAATCAGCAGACCATAAAACTTACGGCTTTTATGCTGATGGGATTCGCCAGAGGAACAGAGTAAGTTGCTCTAGTTTTATCAGAAACGTCATCGGGAACGTCAATAGACATGCTAGCGAAGTCGGGATGAGCCTCCCGACACGCCATCTGCCCTATAACTCTGCGGCTTTAGTTGCCTATGTGTCAGAAGCAAATAAACAAGCCCCCAGAAAACTTTCCTCCGGAAAAGAGCTTCTAAAACTCAGACCAGGGGATATAGTTGGCGTAGATTCTGGCGTAAATAAACACAAATATGACAAGGGAATTGATCATATTTTGATTATTTACAGGGACACGCAATCCCAAAAACTTATGATTGCCGAGAGCACTTCTCGCCGCGATAAAAAAGATGGAAAAACAGGAGTTCAATCCTTATCCGTTGAAGATTATATGGTCCTGCTTGAGAAGCGCCGTCATTGGAAATTTTATGTAACTCACATGACAGCCCTGCTCCAAGAAACGCCGGATGCCATAATAGTGCCAGACAAGAAACAAACACGCACATCGCGTTCCAAAACGGCACCATCCCAAGCTGCAGTTACGGAAGAGCCGCTCATACAAAAGTTCAGAACAGCCAACACTCCTGATTCTGCAGTCCTATCCTTGGCACAAGGAACTAATGAAAGACGCGTGGCAGCGATTCTTGAAGGTAGAGGCGAGCAATTCGAGCAGGCCGTACCGCCTCCCCGAATGTAGCCTGTCTATGGCAAAATTCAGTCTTTAATCCGATGGGGCATCACATAAAACCATTGAAAAAAGGACAAAAACCCCCTATTGAAGGGGCATGACAACAACGCCATTAGACAAAATCCGCAACTTTGCGATTATTGCCCACATCGACCACGGGAAATCCACCTTGGCCGACCGCCTCATTCAATCTTGCGGCGGCCTTACCGACCGTGAAATGAAACAACAAGTGCTTGATAACATGGAGATCGAACGCGAACGCGGCATCACCATCAAAGCACAAACGGTCCGCCTGAATTACAAAGGGGCAGATGGCGAAACATACCAATACAACCTCATGGACACACCAGGCCACGTGGACTTTACCTATGAAGTCTCGCGCTCTCTGGCCTCCTGTGAAGGCTCCCTGCTCGTTGTGGATGCCACTCAGGGCGTAGAGGCACAAACGCTTGCCAACGTCTATCAGGCAATTGACAACAATCACGAGATCATCCCCGTCATTAACAAGATCGACCTGCCCGCAGCAGATGTCGAACGCGTGAAAGAACAGATTGAAGATGTCATCGGGATTGACGCATCTGACGCTGTCTGCGTTTCAGGAAAAAGCGGAATCAACATCGACCAACTTTTAGAGGCCATCTACAAACGCTTGCCCGCACCTAAAGGCCAAACCGACACCCCAACCAAGGCGCTACTGGTTGACAGCTGGTACGATTCCTATCTGGGCGTGGTTATTCTGGTGCGCGTTATTGACGGGTATTTGAGAAAAGGCATGAAAGTCCGCTTTATGGGCAGTAAAGCCACGCGCGAAATTGACCGTGTCGGTATCTTTACACCAAAACATGTGCTGGTTGACGAACTGGGCCCGGGAGAAATGGGCTTTATTACCGCAGCCATCAAGGAAATCTCCGAAACCAAAGTCGGGGATACCATCACAGAAGAAAGCTTTGCTGATAAAGTGAAACCTCTCGCGGGCTTTAAACCTTCAGTCCCGATGGTGTTCTGCTCCCTATTCCCGATCGACAGTTCCGAATTCGAAAAACTCCGTGACTGCTTGGGCAAACTCGCTCTGAATGACGCATCTCTCCACTATGAACAAGAAAGCTCCCAAGCTTTGGGTATGGGATTCCGCTGCGGTTTCTTGGGCCTCCTCCACATGGAGATCATTCAAGAACGCCTCGATCGCGAATTTGATCTGGACCTGATTCCGACAGCGCCGAGTGTGGTCTATAAACTCGACCTCACCGACGGGTCAAAAATGGAAATTTATAACCCTGTCGATATGCCGGAAGTCCAACGCATCAAGGAAATTTACGAGCCTTGGATCAAAGCAACCATCCTCACCCCTGACGAATATCTGGGCGGATTGTTGAAACTCTGCGAAGAACGTCGCGGTGAACAGATCAACCTGTCTTATGTCGGCTCTCGTGCAATGCTTGAATACCGCTTGCCGTTAAACGAAATCGTTTTCGATTTCTATGACCGTCTAAAATCCATTTCCAAAGGCTATGCAAGTTTTGATTATCATCTCGATGATTTCGTTGCAGGTGATCTGGTCAAAATGGACGTCATGGTCAACCAAGAAAGCGTTGACGCCCTTGCGATGATCGTTCACCGTTCCCAAGCAGAACGCCGCGGTCGCCAGCTTTGCGAACGTCTGAAAGACCTGATCCCGCGCCAATTGTTTAAAATCGCCATTCAGGCCGCCATCGGCGGGAAAATCATTGCCCGCGAAGACGTATCAGCCATGCGCAAAGACGTAACTGCGAAATGTTACGGCGGTGACGTGTCACGGAAACGCAAACTCCTCGACAAACAAAAAGAGGGTAAGAAAAAGATGCGTCAATACGGGAACGTTGAAATCCCTCAATCCGCCTTTATCGCCGCTCTCAAAATGGGCGATGAGAAATAGGACTATGATTCAAAATTGACAGACACTAATTCGTATAGATACAAAATTTCTGTTCCACTTTCAGAGCGGAACATATTTCAAGATTCTGGACTACAGGAAATAAAGAGTTTTGTTAAAAGAAACAACCTTTCATTTACAAACTTTACCGAAGGAAGCAAATACATTTGCAAATTGACCATCTTAAAGAACAAACTAACTTTTACCTCAACTATACCATCCGGAGATGAACATAATAGTTTCTATGATTGGGTCAAATGCTTTATATTTGCGGCAAATTTGGCTATCCCGGGCATTATAAATACGTATGAGAAAATCCCCCTGTACATCAATGGAAAAATAGTATTTTTATACCCAGCCTACGAAAATGAACTTAGCGAATGCCTATATGAAGGAAATGCAAATGCCTCACAAAGGCTTTTATCATTGCTAGATATAAAGTGCGTATGGAACTGGATAATTAGACAACGAGGTGTATGTGATGGTAATGTTTCTGACACCAATGTTTCAAGGTCCGTCGTTGCATATACTAATTTATTCCCCACAAGTAATGAGTATTTCTACCCAGGGTATTTTATATGGAGCATACTAGGGTTAGAAGCATTATATGCAAAAGGAAACGGAAACATTCTGAATCAAATAAAAGAAAAGCTTAATGTAGTACTACAACTTACAGATAAAGAGACCAAAATGGTTTCTAGCTTGTACGATATGCGTTCAAGGTTTTTTCACGGAGATTTTAATCTAGCCAGCCAATTGTTCACAGAACATTGGAACAAGACATTAATAGACATTGAATATGAAACACTTGAAAAAATGAGATTCGGAATTAGGCTTTTTATTGCATCTCTACAATTTTGTGCAAAAAACAATCTAACTGAGCTTAACTTTCAATATCAACAAACTCCATAAAAAGTTGGATTTCCTTGATAAAGGACCTAATATCATCCCATGTTGACATTATTCGGACGTTGGCTCAAAGGCCTGATCGCAGGCTGGTTGATGGCCTTTATTTTCTTCCTGATTAAACGCGCGCTCCAACGCGCATTCGGGGATGTTGCATCTATGCAGGCAGAAGCTCAAAACGACCCTACACGCGCAGCGCGACACGGCAGCAATACAGCAGACATTATCGAGACAATCTGGATCGGCATGAGTGCCGACCAATTGCGCATGACTTTTGGCGCTCCAACATCAAAAGAGAAATTATCTTTTACGCAAGAAAACTGGATCTACCATAAATGGCAAGGGCGGGACACCCCCACAAAAGTTACGCTTGAAAATAACAAGGTAACATCTTGGGAAGAGCTCCCGCCGCCGCAAATCACAGCATTAAATAGCTAGAACTACTCTTTAGGGGCGTCACATGCGCCGCCGCCACAACACGCACCTTTTTTCTCGCCCTCACAGACTGTGCTGATTTTAAGAGGGCAATAAAGCGGACACCAGCCCAGAGAAGCTGTTGCAAGCGGAACAAGGCCGATCAATCCCAAATAACGGGCACTTCCCTCCAGAACAAAAAACAGGGACAACAAAGCCAATCCGGCTATAACCCGAACGACACGATCAATTTTTCCGACATTCTGTTTCATACATATCTCCTTTACCCTCGGGGCAAAAACATTAAGAAAAAATAATATGGCACAATTTGGGAAACACTCAAGGCCGGAAAAGGCCTAGAGGACATAAAAACAGGCGACAAAACCGAATATTTTGTCGCACAACAAGATTTAATGGGATAATTAAGGCGAAAGATAGCCGGACAAATCATCAAACATCGTGACAATATTGCCGCCCAGCGCCCACACAGCCGCAGAAATTGCCAAGGCAATCCCCGCAGCCATCAGGCCATACTCGATAGCGGTTGCGCCATCATCTTGAGTAACCCAACGTCCCAAACTTCTTTTCACAGCTTCTGATACATGGCAAATCAAGGTCATCTACGTACCCTTTCCGAATAGTATAAGTATAGCAACCTCGGGTTTCCCAAATCTTAACGAAAGATAAAAATGGGACTATATCGGTAAAACCGATTACTGGACGATATCTTCTGCTGCAGCCTTTGTTTGACTTAAAGAGGAGATAACATCTTCAACAGCATTCAGAATATTGGCCAAGCTGGCATTAACATCATTCACCGCCTGAGACGCACTCTGCATATTCGAAGACATATCTTGAGCGACAGCGCTTTGCTCTTCAACGGCCCCTGCAACGACCGTCACAAACCCTTTAGCTTGGTCAATCGACGTATTGATGTCTTGTAATCCGTTCGCAACAACAGAAACAACTTCTTGAATGTTGTTAATTTCCGCACCGATTTTATTGGTAGCTTCCCCGACTTGAGATGCCAGATTTTTTACCTCAGACGCAACAACCGCAAATCCCTTACCGGCCTCTCCGGCACGGGCCGCTTCAATCGTCGCATTCAATGACAGGAGGTTAACTTGCTCGGCAATCTTCTGGATCAGCCCGACAATACCATTCATCGCCTGAGCAGCTTCCAGCAACTTGCCTGTTTCATTTCCCGTTTCGACAACCTTTTCATAGGCAGCACCTGTTGCGGCCGATGACTTGCTCATACTTTGGGAAATCTCAACGACAGAAGCATGAAGCTCTTCCGATCCTGCCGCCACTGTCTGAACATTAGTTGCTGTCTGGTTAGCACCTCCGGAAGCAGAGGTTGTTTGCATGCTAACAACGTTTACCGCATCTTCAATCCGCCCCAGATATGTGATCATACTGGATTTAATACGACGCAACTGATCAATATTCTTTGAAATATCCGTTGCGAACTTCACAACCTTATAAACAACACCATTTGGATCATAAATTGGGTTGTAAGACGCCTCGATCCAGACTTCCTTACCGCCTTTTCCAATACGTTTATATTGGGCGGCCTGAAATTTTCCAGCACGCAAATCATCCCAAAAAGTTTTATATTCAACACTGTCGCGATAGGCCGGCTCAACAAACAGGCTATGATGTTTCCCCTTCACCTCTTCCAGTGAATATCCCAATGTTTTGAGGAAATTTTCATTCGCAGTGATGATTGTTCCATCAAGATTGAATTCAATGGTTGCCTGTGACCGATCAACAGCATTCAATCGCCCTTGCATATCATAAAATTCGAGAGTCTTCTCGGTAATATCCGTTGCAAACTTGATAACTTTAAAAACTTTGCCTGATTTATCAAGAACAGGATTATAAGACGCCTCGATCCAGACCTCCTTACCACCTTTTCCAAACCGCTTGAACTGTTCAGCCTGAAATTTTCCGGCGCGAAGATTCTCCCAAAAGCTCTTATACTCTTGGCTATTCTTATAGTCGCGATCAACAAACATACTATGATGTTGGCCCCTCACCTCTTCCAAAGAATACCCCATAGCATTCAGAAAATTAGGATTCGCCGTAATAATAGTTCCGTCCGGTTGGAACTCGATAATCGCTTGAGATTTGCTTAAAGCCTGGAAGACAGCTTCCATATCTTGATTTTTATTGGTCGCAAACAACATGATACTCTCCTGTAATTTATATCTGCCAAGACCGGAACGAACTATAAGTGCTCCGAAATATTTTTTTATAAGAATTTCTGGATTTTTCTAAGCCACTTTACGCAATTCATTCATAAAGTTATTCATTTTTTCCAAAAGCCCCTGAACATCAGCAACCGTTCGTGTGGAGAGGACCTCTGTCAACCCCATCACTTGAGAAGCGGCATCACTCACAACACCAATTTCCTGTGCCAAATCGGACATGCTGGAAGAAACAGAACTTGTTCCACTAGACGCACGTTGCGCACTGGAGGAAATCTCTTTCGATGCAGCACTTTGCTCTTCCACAGCAGCCGAGATGTTCGATGTATACTGATTGATTTCCTCAATCACATGCATAATTTCTTCAAATGACTTGGCAGATGTGTCTGTTGCATCCTGAATTGCTCCAATTTGCATCCGGATCTCATCGGTTGCCTGTGTCGTCTGTTCTGCCAAAGTTTTAACTTCGTTGGCAACAACAGCGAACCCTTTACCGGCCTCTCCTGCACGTGCCGCTTCAATCGTCGCGTTCAGGGCCAACAAATTCGTCTGCTTGGCAATATCATCAATAAGAAGGACAACCTGTCCGATTTTCTGAGCTGTTTCAACCATATCCGCAACCACTGTCTGCGCTTCTTTGGCATCGCTTGCAGCCCGCATTGCGATCTGCGAAGCCTTGGACACTTGATGGCTAATCTCGGAAATAGACGCTGTCATTTCCTCCGATGCGGCAGAAATCGTATCAACAGATACAGCCATATCCCCCGCACCTTGTGTAGCAACACCGGTTTTGTCATTTGCCAAACGCACCGTGTTATCCATGTTCCCAGCCGTCATCTTCAATGCATCAACGGAATCTGTGACATCCTTGACCACTTGAGATAAAGATTGATCAACATCATTGGCGACTGCCGTAAAGTTATCCATCTTGTCAGCAACACTCACAATCGCCTTGTTGATGACATTACTGCTATTTGCAAGAGAGCCACGCATTCCTTCCGGTAAAATTTTACGGAAGTATTTGTTCTGGCTAACCGCTAACATACAGGCTGTTGATTCACGAATATAAGCATCCATGTAATCAACCATATCATTGATACCATACAGCAATTCACCAACTTCTCCTTTGTCACGAATATTCAAAATCCGGATCGAGAAATCTCCCGCAGCAAGTTGGTGGCAGGCTTTCCCCGCCTTTTGAAGTTCTGATTGGCATGTCAGCACATAGCGAAAGCCAATGACTGAAGCGATCAAACCAATTCCAAACAGAATAACGTCCGTATGGAACACACCATCCTTAGCCACCAGCACAACAAGGCCAATGACGATAGACACAAACAAAATTCCAAAAGCAAATTTAGCTTTGGAGAGAGAAGATAAATTCGTCATAGGTAGACCCTTTCTCTTTAAGTAATCCTGAGAGATGCTTATGCGAAGCCAGCATTCCGTCTTTACGATTGGAATGCGACTCTTCAATTTTCAATAATTCATTATAAGTGGGGATAATAACACTTTGAAGGGTCCGCTTATCAGGAATGCGTCTATTGGAATGATACCCGTTAACATTGCCGGACCCGTCATAACTTGGCGTCACGTGAGCAAGCACCCAATAGTGATCTCCATTAGAAGCTCGGTTCACAACATATGCAAAGATTTCATGACCCGCCTGAATATTATCCCAAAGCATTTTAAAAACGCATCGGGGCATTTCTGGGTGGCGCAAGATACTATGGGGAGTCCCCATCAATTCCTTTTCTTCATATAACCCAACTTTCATAAAAGTCCGGTTGGCATATTGAATATGACCTTTCAGGTCAGTCTTACTAACAATAATCTCATCCCGCTCGAAGAATCGCTCATTGCCGGTCAAATGCTGTTTCGACATTTTACACCTCAAAAATGAATGTGATTAGACGCAGGAAAAAGACGAACTACCCGAAGAAGATACACCAAAGATAAACTTCACCACACTGAATCTTTTTTAATTCACGTCCAATGTATTATATGAAGTCTAAAACCATGGTATATATCATATCAGCTATATGCTAACAGATCATTAAATGGACAACAAGGACCATTAGAACCATGCCATTGTATTCAAAAGATATTTTTGATTTAAGCACGTTGCGCACTGCACTCCTCAGCATAAATCAAGGGATTGCGATATTATGTCTCATTTTCATGGCAACATGGCCCACACCATCCCACGCTCAAGACCTGTTTGAAAACAAACCCGTACCGGGCATGAAGAAAATGATCATCACACCGACTGAGCCGCAGCAATCAGAAAAACCGGCACCTCAAGCAATGGTTCCGCCGCCACCGGAGAGCGGAGAAAAAAATGACCCGCCCCAACAACGCCCTGCTCTAGATCTGGATAAAGCCTTAATCAAACAAGCTGCCCTCAAACCATGGTCCTACACAAAACCGGCTCTAGCAAATACGGAAAGAGATTTGGACCAATTATTGAAAGACATTGAAAGCCATCCCGATCTGGCCTCCCCACAAATTTTGCTACTCGCATCAAAATCGCTCTTTGATCATGGTCATAAAGAAGAAGCCGCAAAATATTTCTTTGTGGCGCAAGCGCGCCTTAAATTTGATCAGGCCCGCTGGCCAGGAGACCTCATCTCAACGCAAGACGAAATCAAATACATGAATTCAGGAAAAAGCGGAGATCAAAAACTTCCGACGACAGCCCATTCAAAACGTAAAGACCCGCAAGCCGGTTTGATTAATTTATCTTCAGCCATTAGCCCGGACATTCTGCAATGGACTTTAAGTGACAATAAAAGATTTTTGACGGCGATCACTGCTGCTCAAGAATGGGATGAAGCCACGGCTTTCGGATATAAGCCTGAATATAACACACAAACGCCAGTGCCCTATAAACATTGGGCAGATATACTGCATCATACCCGCTCAACCTATTACACGGACCTGATTAATCTGCAAAAGAATATGCAAAAATTCAAAGGAAGAGCTTCGGGAAAATAAGATATAATCTAATCGCTATACAGACCGTGCCAAAAGATTAATATCCCGTGCCACAAAAGAAAATTCGCGGATCGTATCTGATACAAGCATCGGATCGCAAGCCCTACCTTCGGCATCCTTCTGAAGCTTCTCACACAAATCGCCAAGGCGCATAGCACCGGCCGAACGGGCCGCTCCTTTCAAAGAATGTGAAACTTCACGCAAAGTATCAAAAGACTGTGCATCACAAGCAGGCTGCAATTGATCCAGTAAAGGGCGCATCATATCCGGAAACTTGGACAACATATCAAGAGCAGACGCGTCCAGCTCCCCCATCTGCTCTTTGAGGACTTCCATATCCAATGAAAAATAGCCAAGATCATCATCGTCGTGATCTTTATATCTCTCGGCAGCCACCTGATCATAAAGACGTTTTCGCTCGAAGGATTGAAACGCACCTGAATCAAAGACTTGTGTCTTCTGCATCGGCACACCCCACCGAACCAACATCTGACGCAAAGCCCCCAAAGAAATAGGTTTGAGCAAACATTCATCAAAGCCAAGCGGCATATAAGACCGATAACCCGACATCTGAATATCCGCCGTCAAAAGAATAACAGGTAAGTGAACACCGGAAAGACTATCCTTCGTTCTGATCTCTTTGATCAAGCCATACCCATCCATACGCGGCATATGCAAATCAGATAACACAAGCCGATAATTCGTCGTATCAATTTTCTCCAATGCCTCAATACCGTTCTCGGCAAAATCAACGGCAACACCCAATGTTTCAAACTGCCGTGAAAGCATCATGCGGACTGACTCGGTATCCTCAACAACCAAAATTTTGGGCTCAACCATTTCATCAATATCCGATGAACAACTTCGTGCTGCCACTTGAGCGACAGCCTCTCCCAAACCGCGACGGCTCGCTGGTTTTTCTAGGTATGTTGCACCGAGTGATTTCAGAGATTGTTTTAACCCTGCATCTTCACGTGCCGTATACATCACCAACCCCGACCGCGGCCATTTATCAGCAACATAGCGGATAATCTCGATCCCTATAGTTGCCCCATCAGATAAGCTCTGGTCAGACATAACAACATCAAAAGGACGATAGGTCAGAATATCCCGCGCCTCAGCCGCAGACCGACAACTTTCAACACGCGCACCCATACTGGACAGAGTTGAGACAATCTCTCGCGCTGCCATCGGATGGTCTTCAACAGATAAAATAGTCAACCCCGTCAAATCAGGCATCGGATCTTGGGATAATTCCTCATCTGCCTTGGAAACAGGCACGTCAAACCAAAAGATCGTACCGCAACCGACTTCACTGGTCACACCGATTTCTCCACCCATCAACCCGATCAATTTACGGCAGATAGACAAACCAAGGCCTGTTCCTCCGAATTCACGAGATGTCGAATTATCCGCCTGAACAAATGGCTGAAACAATTTTTTCTGGGCCTCTTCACTTAATCCGATACCGCTATCCTCCACTTCAAAACGAAGGCGCATAGGATCACGATCAGCGACTTGCACGCGCAACGTCACGTGCCCGTCCGATGTAAATTTTACGGCATTCCCCGCCAGATTAATCAGAATTTGCCGCAATCGTTTCGGATCCCCGATCACAACCAACGGCACATCCGCTGCAATATCATCTCGAAGCTCAACCGCTTTATTTTGTACCTTCGGTTCAAGAGCCTCCATAACCCCACGCACCAAAGTTCTAATCGGCACTTCAAACCGTTCCAGAACCATCTTGTCCGCATCAATCTTGGCGACATCCAGTACATCATCCAGAATTTCAAGAACACCCGAAGCAGACACCATGGCCTGCTCGATCATTTCTTTCATTTTGTCGGATGGGCTTTCAAGCATCATCAATTCCAAAAACCCGAATACGGACTGCATCGGTGTTCTCAGCTCATGACTCATCGTCGCGAGCAAGTTGGACTTCATCTCGACCAAATCACCCTTTTGAATTGGCTCGTCCGCTCTTTCGGCGATCTCTTGTGTCTGAATTTCAGGCTTGTCTGTCATAAACGCACGTTCTGATCTTGAAAATTTCAACAAGACACCCTATCACAAAAGGGTTAACGGAAATTTCCAAATCCGGACAAGAGTCCAAACCAGAACAAAAGAGATTAATTATGTCATATAACGTCGCAGTTGTCGGAGCCAGCGGGAATGTCGGGAGAGAAATACTCGAAATTCTTCATGAACGGGATTTTCCGGTCAATAAGATCCATGCCCTTGCTTCTGCACGTTCATCAGGCAAGGAAGTCTCATTCGGCGATCAGGATCTGAAAATTGAAGATCTGGCAAAATTTGACTTCACAGGCATTGATATTGTCCTGTCCTCTCCGGGAGCGAAAGTCTCGGCCGAATTTGCACCAAGAGCTGCCGCCGCAGGTGCCGTCGTCATCGACAACACCTCTCACTTCCGTATGGACCCTGACGTGCCTCTGGTCGTGCCTGAAGTAAACCCCGAAGCTATCGCAGGCTATAAAAAGAAAGGCATCATTGCCAATCCGAATTGTTCGACCATCCAAATGGTTGTGGCGTTGAAACCATTGCATGATGCCGCCAAAATCAAACGCGTTGTCGTCTCCACCTATCAATCCGTTTCAGGTGCAGGAAAAGACGCGATGGACGAACTCTTCAACCAGACCCGCTCTATCTTCATGAACGCAACGCCCGAGCCTCAAAAATTCAAAAAACAGATTTCATTCAATGCCATTCCCCAGATTGATGTCTTCATGGACGACCGTCGCACTAAAGAAGAATGGAAGATGGATGTTGAAACCAAAAAGATTCTCGACCCAAAAATAAAAATCTGCGCCAACTGTGTACGTGTACCTGCCTTCATCGGTCATGCAGAAATGATCAATGTCGAGTTTGAACGCGAACTTTCGGCCCTTGACGCGATGGAAATCCTCCAAAAGACAAAAGGCGTTACAGTCATTGATCTGGAATCCGAAATGGAGTTTGTCACCCCTGTAGAAATTCAGGGTGAAGACAATGTATTTATTTCCCGCCTGCGCGATGACCCGACAGTCGATTACGGCCTGAATTTCTGGTGCGTAGCAGATAACTTACGCAAAGGGGCCGCTCTCAACGCAGTCCAGATCGCCGAAGTCCTGATCCGCGATTATCTGAAGAAATAGGAAGAATCGATGTCTGCAGGTTTTCTGGCCCTTCTCGATGACGTAGCTGCCATCATGTCCAAGGCTGCCGCCAGCACAAAAATGGTGGCCACGTCTTTGGACGATGTCGCCGCAATGACAGGGGCAGGCGCAAAGGGCGCGAGTGCCATCGTCATTGATGACATTCCGGTCAATGCCCAAGCCGTTACAGAATTCCAGATTGACCCCAAAAAAGAAATCCCGATCATCAAAGCCATCGAAAAAGGATCTTTGGTCAATAAGCTGATTGCAATACCTCTAGCGCTACTCCTCAATGAATTCGCGCCTTTTTTGCTCAACCCTATATTGGCAATGGGGGGCGCCTATCTCGGATATGAAGGAGCAGAAAAAGTCATCCATGCCATCAAACATAAATTCTTTCACATCGTAGAAGATGACGACGAAACATCCCAAAACGCCAAATCACAAGAAGAGTTCGAGCGTAATCTTATCAAAGGCGCCGTCCGCACCGATTTGGTGATGTCGATTGAAATTATTTTTATTGCCCTTGCCAGTATCAAAGAACTCTATCCTGATTCCAACTGGATCATGTTACTTATCACACTACTCGTCGTCGGATTCTTTATTACCAAAATGATTTACGGACTGGTCAAAGGCCTGATCCGTCTTGACGATCTGGCCCTTCATTTGGACACAACAGCCCTCGATAACAAAGTCGGAGCTATCAAGAAAAAAATTGCCGCGTTTATCATCAAGGCTTCCCCTATTCTACTGAAAGTCATGTCCGTTGTGGGGGCTGCCGCCATGATCTTTATCAGCGGGGAACTTCTCTCTCTGCAATTCACATTCATTGCCGACTGGGTGCATATGTTGCCTGAAATGTTCATCACGAAATTTTTGGGATTTTCAATTGCGGGCATTCTGTTCGGAAGCACTTTGGTCGGATTATTCGAGGCACTCAACCGTGTTCCAAAACCGGCTTTCCTCAAAAAGTAACCCGATGTTAGGAGGAGACTAACATCGGGCTTCATATGGTCGGTCTATGGTGTCTGATAAGGTATGGTGAGTACCTTATATTTTCATAATCACATTAAATTGTGTCAAAATTATGGTCTAAATCCATTTTTTTGTAAATTTAGCCCAAAAACTCAATATTTTAGAAATTCAACAAATTATCCAAGGTGAAGCGGCGCCACATGAGGCTATAGAGCCCCCACAAAGGCTCTGCTCCGAAACTATGGGGCGGCATGTGGGGCGGCAGGATCCGAAGCCCCGTGAGACGCGTCTGGAGAGGCTGCCTTAGCCGCTTTCCTCTCCTCACGAATACGTCCGGCAGAGAAGAAGGCTGACATCAATCCAAAAGTAGCCAAGAAAGGAATGCCATTTAAAGCAAATGAAAATGCTGTGGCCTGAAGAGCAGCATGACCAGTATACATATGAGATTGTGGAGAGCCACGCTCCTCCAACTCTTTGGCCTCCCTAGAGGCTTCTGCCAAAGCACATTGCTCGGTAAATCTGCCAAGTTCCAAGCTTTTCGTATCAGCGCCCTCTCTCGCAAAAACCTCAGGAAAATCCTGACGAACCTTCTGTTCGCATCTTTTGTGAAAAGTCTGATCAACATTTTGCATGGCAACGGATGCATTCAAACTCTCGGCACGAGCCAGATCGCGTTGGCGATAAATTTCCGGATTAAAAAACTGGGAGATAGCTTCATTCCTAGAACTCTTCATACCTTCTATGATCCGAACACCACTGGGCACTGCGCTCACCGCAAACAAGCCGACAAGTGATGAAATCGCCAGTTTTACTTTAAATTCTCCGAGCGGGCTAAGTGCCATAGGGGCCTCCGTAAACAAGTCTTGAAAAAATTCTGTAAACTAACTAAAAGCAGAATACGAATATGTCAACGATTAGTCATGATGCTTTGCAAAAGATGCGCATGATGTACAAAATACACATAATTGAAACCATACATATAGCGCCAAATTTGGGATATACTGTCAGAATGATAGACACAAATGATTCAACACTTCTGCTGGACTGGAGCAGACACCAAACCCGACCATTCGGGCTACCGGTGCGCGTCCTCTCTCCGGAAGCCTTGCATCAGGAAGCGGCAAGTCTGAACAAATCACGCCCCCATAGCCACTGCGCAAAACCGACAACAGACCTGTCATTGTCCCACGGCAATAGTAACTTCATGCCGCATAGTGCAGATACTCCAGACTCAAGTCATCTCTATGTACCAACCGATCTGGTTGATGTCGCCCTATTTAATCATATCCAGGACTTTATCGAGCGAACTCCCGAACTAGCCCCCTTTCTGATCCCCGACAACCTCTGGAAGCTACGCAAAAATGTCACACAAGACACACAGGCTTTGTGCACACGTATTTCCCAGACGCCTGACAAGTTTTTTCCAAGCTCCCTTCCTTTGGAATATCTTGAAGCGGATCACACCGCTCAAGACTCTCCAATGCACGGATCAAACGACCAAAGAAATCGCTGTGGAAATATTATCATTGAAGCGTCAGAAGCCTTATCTGCAAACGATTTCATACCAACCCTGCTTCACCGCAAAACCGACAATATTGAAGATGTCTCTATATTGGATAGCGACTTTAAACTCATGCTGATTTGGCATGAATTTGCGCACAGCCTGACATCCCGTGAATATCTTGCAGACTTCTTGGGCAGCCGCAAAGCCAAAACCATGACACATAACAATGCGTCCCTGAACTTTACAAGTGATGGCCGCGCGCTCAGTGCTGTGCTGAAACAAGATGATTTCGGATTTTACAAATATGGTTGGGCCTGTGTCGAAGCCATAGATCATACCATAGTAACACCTGTGGGCCGTATCAAAGCCGCCCCTGTTCCAAGCCTGAACAAATGGGCACATAGACCATCTTCCCATGCCACAGGCAAATTAGATGCCGTCAAAAATATTAGAACGCATCTGGAACACGTCGTCGGAGCGGATATTCGCCAAGCCTCCCTCTTGGAATTGGGAACAGCGGCCTACCACATCACAAAGTCGGTGCAAATGTCAGGTATGGAAAAAACCATTCTAGCCCGCTTTGCATTGGCAGCACGGCGTCTGCATGGAGGCTATGCCTCTTACATCAAACAGGAAGCAGAACCTGTCCAGATGCAAAACGCGCTGATGTTTACCAGATAAGTTTCCGACATTAGTCCCCCCAAAAAAGGACCCGCTGTCGAGGGGGGGTCGAACAGCGGGCTTCAGTGATGGTCGGTCTTGGTGTCTTGGGTTAAGGTCTTTTAGCTGTGACTAATCGGTCCTTATAATTTTATATTCCCATAATTGAGCGAGCGCTTCAAGTGCTAAATGCAGAATTATCCTTAAGAACCAATGGGTTAACTATAGGATAGGGTAAAAATATACCACCTATCCTTTCTGTCAGGGATACCTATCCCTATACATTCGCGATCTACCCTCCATACCCTTGAATCTCGGAGAAATTTTTACACTTTCTTATTGTTTTCGGACGATGATAGACTGTCCTGACTGCGTCGGGACTTCATTTCATTAACTCTCAATAATTCACACCTTGAGGCATTACTATGACACGCGCTGGCCACGATACGCTGCAAACACGCAAAACCCTGACAGTCGAAGGCAAAAATTACGACTATTTCTCTTTGAAAGAAGCTCAAGCCAAAATCGGCGATCTGTCTCTTCTTCCGTACTCCTTGAAGGTTCTTTTTGAAAACCTGCTCCGCTTCGAAGACGGACGCTCTGTACAGGTTGAAGATATTGAAAGCCTCAAAACATGGCTCAAAGATAGAAAATCAACCCAAGAGATTGCTTACCGACCTGCCCGCGTTCTGATGCAGGATTTCACAGGTGTTCCTGCCGTTGTAGATTTGGCAGCCATGCGCGAAGCCATGGGAACTCTGGGGGGCAACCGCCAACGTATTAACCCTCTGACTGCAGTTGATCTGGTGATTGACCACTCTGTTATGGTGGACGCTTTCGGTGGTCCTGACGCCTTTAAAAAGAACGTCGAAATTGAATTTGAACGCAACGGTGAACGCTATGCCTTCTTGCGTTGGGGACAAACAGCCTTCAAAAATTTCCGCGTTGTCCCGCCCGGCACAGGTATCTGCCATCAGGTAAACCTCGAATATCTTGCTCAAGCTGTTTGGGTTGAAGAAGACGAAGATAAATCCGGTGTCCAAATCGCTTACCCTGACACATTGGTCGGGACAGACTCCCACACAACCATGGTCAATGGCCTTGGCGTTCTCGGATGGGGTGTCGGCGGTATTGAAGCCGAAGCAGCCATGCTCGGACAACCTGTCTCGATGCTGATCCCTGAAGTCATCGGTTTCAAACTGACAGGTACAATGAAGGAAGGCACAACAGCAACCGACCTCGTCTTGATGGTCACACAAATGTTGCGCGCTAAAGGTGTGGTCAACAAATTCGTAGAATTCTATGGCCCGGGCCTCGATAATCTGACATTGGCCGATCGCGCAACCATCGCCAACATGGCACCTGAATATGGCGCAACCTGCGGGTTCTTCCCGATTGACGCCGAAACCATCCGCTATATGAATTTCACAGGTCGCGACCCGCACCGCGTGAAATTGGTTGAAGCCTACTGTAAAGAACAAGGTATGTGGCGCGATGCCAATACACCTGATCCGGTCTTTACCGACTCTCTGGAACTGGACCTTGGCAATGTTGAACCGTCTCTTGCAGGACCAAAACGTCCACAAGACCGCGTTCCACTCTCTAAAATGCCTGAATCAATAAAAGCCATCGTTCCTGAACGTCGCTCAATTCCTGTTGAAGGCGCAGACTATAAACTTGATGACGGCGCCGTCGTAATCGCAGCGATCACATCCTGTACCAACACTTCCAACCCTTCTGTGCTAGTTGCCGCAGGCCTCGTGGCCCGTAAAGCCGTAGCAAAAGGTTTGAATGTGAAACCTTGGGTCAAAACGTCCCTGGCTCCAGGATCTCAAGTTGTGACTGATTACCTAAATAAAGCAGGCCTTCAAGCTGACTTGGATAAACTCGGATTTAACCTTGTCGGCTACGGTTGCACAACCTGTATCGGAAACTCCGGACCTCTTCCTGCCCCAATCGCTGGCGCAGTTGAAAAAGGTGATCTGACAGTCTCTGCTGTTCTCTCGGGCAACAGAAACTTCGAAGGTCGTGTTTCTCCGCATGTGAAAGCAAACTATCTGGCCTCTCCGCCATTGGTGGTTGCTTATGCATTGGCAGGAAACACCCATATTGACTTGCTTAATGAACCACTGGGAACAGGAAGCGATGGACAACCTGTCTATCTGAAAGACATTTGGCCAACCAACACGGAAGTCCGTGAAATGGTTGAACACTGTCTGACAGCCGATATGTTTAAATCCCGTTATGCAGACGTCTTCAAAGGTCCTGAGCAATGGCAAGCCATTAGCGCAGATGCAGCCGGCGAAGTCTATAACTGGGACGATAAATCAACTTATGTCGCCAACCCGCCATACTTCCACGGCATGGGCAAAGACCCACGCGGATTTGCAGATATTAAAAATGCGAATATCTTGGCGCTATTTGCTGACTCAATAACAACCGATCACATCTCTCCGGCCGGAAACATCAAAAAAGATTCTCCTGCTGGTAAATATCTGATGGAGAACGGTGTCGCTGTTGCTGACTTCAACTCCTACGGTGCACGCCGCGGGAACCATGAAGTCATGATGCGTGGAACATTTGCCAACATCCGTATTAAAAACGAGATGCTGGACGGTGTTGAAGGCGGCATGACACGTTATGTGCCAAGCGGCGAAGAAATGCCGATCTATGACGCTGCGATGAAATACAAAGAGACAGGCACACCGCTTGTTGTCATCGCAGGTAAAGAATACGGCACAGGTTCCAGTCGTGACTGGGCGGCAAAAGGCACGATCCTTTTGGGCGTCAGAGCCGTTGTTGCAGAAAGCTTCGAACGCATTCACCGCTCCAACCTGGTTGGAATGGGCGTTCTGCCGTTGGTATTCAAAGATGGTATGACCCGCAAAGATCTGAACCTGACAGGTGATGAAACCATCAGCATCACCGGAATCGAAAACGGTATTACACCGCGTATGGACATTAATATGACAGTCACCCGCAAAGACGGATCAACAGAAACTGTCAAACTAATGTGCCGTATTGATACACTCGATGAAGTTGAATACTACAAAAACGGAGGCGTTCTGAATTACGTTCTGCGCTCTCTCGCATCATAGATTTTTAGACATGATCAAAAAAAAAGAGCTCCCGAAACGGAGCTCTTTTTAATTCCTCAAAAATCTACGCACTCATCAACAACTGCGCCTGAAAAGCTTCTGCTTCTTTCGCTAACGCAGGAAAATCAGGCCTCTCAGGGCGATAATGCACATCAAGAAGACTCTCGAAATTTTCAATTTCTTCATTTAAAACGCGCAATCTGGCAAGGGCTGAAATATTTTCCTGCGCCTCGGAAGACGTCGTGCCGCTCACAAGTCTTTGTCGTATTTTTTCATTATTCATACCCAAGCGGACAGATAATTGAATCCCCTCAAGAAAAGCAGCGCAACTGTTGAGACACGAATAAGGCGTTACGCTCAAATCAGATGTCCGCTGATCGGCAATAAAATTGAATGTCGTGCTTTTGTGCGGATTGCGTAAGATCATCCCACATCGGCCCGTTTGCTCTTTAATGTGCGCTACCAACCCGATGTTCGAATTGTGGGAGATCGACACATCTCGACCCATTCGCTTAAAAGTTTCTTCAGCGATCATCACCGCATTATCATAGTTCCCGGGATTTTTAAGATCGCATTTCTCGATTATATCCAGAAACGGGTGGCGGTTACCACTAGCAAAAACAGCCTTGCCTTCGTGGTAAACACAAATCCAAGGATCATCACAATATTTCTCGTCATGACGGGAATGAGCGAGCTGCCAAGCCTCTTCGAAACTATATTTTGTTCCTCGCAACATGACAGGACCGGAACGCATAAAAGCCTGCGTAATTTGGGCAGCCATACGAATGGCAGAATGCATGATACGGGAGCGAATAACAAAGACTTCGGAAATCTCACCACGACGATTAACCAAAGGCACAACTAGTCGATTACTCAAGGCTTCCACAGACTCAGGCACATCCCCTGCTTGGACGTCTCTGTCCCGTATAAAAAAACGCTCCCGAAGCAATGTCGTATTCAGTTCCACAATCAACCTATATGTACGCTATAACAGCTTGGCACATGCCAACGCGCTATACGCGAATAATTTCACTCGTAAACTATACCTGATTGTAAGAAAAATAGAAAATGTTCAATAATAAAACAGGCCCGCAAAGCAGGCCCGTTTTGTAGATCACACATCCCCCTGATCAACGATTTCTAGCCCCCCAGAAGGGCAGGTCTGCTCTAGTGCAGCTCCGTTTGTCCAGGTCGGTGCAAGCGCTTGTTTTATCCCCGTGTCTCCGTGTTGTGTCTGTCTGGAAACCTTGGAATTCCTTACGTCTTGCAACGTAAGTTGATCCTAGCAAAGCGGGATAAAGACGACTTTAACTTTCCCTAAAATTTGAGATAAATTGAGAGTATCCTATGGGCAATTTGTATCCTGATGGATCGCCGTCGGCTTCAAGATAAGCCAATAACGAAAACAGATGCTCCCTGCTGCGCATTGACGCTCAGACGAAGCCCCGGGGGTTGTATCGGTGGTAATATTCAAACTCCCGGTCCCTCGACGGTCAATAACCTCGGACTCACAGTTCGAAAATTTTTCGTCCAATCGAGTCAAAGCGCTCTCGATATAGGAGTCTGTCTTGTCGCTGGAGATTGTGATCGCAACCCCGTCAGCCCCGTTATAGTACTCCCACTCCCCAAACAAAGCAGGGCCTGGAGGCAAGAACTTGCCCGATGCCCCACCAAAAATGCGGGCATGATCCTGATTGTTGGAACCCGTCCCACCTGGGTTCCCCGGACAGCGGATAAATTTTACTGTGTCATCCGGATCTGTTGCAGGGTCCGCAGATTGCCCATCAAAGTATGGGTCACTCGGGTTAATCGGATAAGGTGCGTTTTGTTGTTCTGTCGTTGTCAGTTCGGAATCCTGATCCGGATGGGTCAGAACACATTCCGAAATCGCTGCTGTGATAAATCCGATCTGCCCGTCTAGTTCAGTAAAGATATTAGTCGCATTCTGGCTCTGGGCCTGCTGGCCGGATGGTTCCATCAGACTGACAGTCAGCGCAGCCAACAAAGCCACGGCTACCAGAATGTAGATCAAGGCACTTCCGCGTTGCGTCTTACTTGGAATAAGCTGACCTTTTACTGAAGAAACCATCTTGTGCGTCATAACAACTCTCTTTCTGGGAAAAAAGCCCGGAAAACCTTCCGGGCCCTTCTCGATTTCACGTACCTAAAAGGTACTCGGAATTAACGCTCAACCAATACGCCGAAGTAAACGTATGTCGTACCATCAAGGAAACATCCCTGAGGCTGACCGTTCAGAGTAGAACCACCCGCATCACCGATAATACCACCACCGGCACCGATACCTGTATTGGAACTATCCATTTGGGTCGCGTAGTCAATTGTTGTCTCTGCTTCAAAAGTGGTAGAGAGCCCCAGTTTATTGTGAATGCTGGTACAGATTGACTGCTTAACACCCGGCAAGAAAGCGATAATATCAGCGGAGCTGGCGGATGGCGCACCATCTGTCCCGATATTGTAAATTTCGTTCTCAGAGTTAAAAACCCACTCTTTAGTAGGGTTGATAGCAGTATCAACAACACTGTCAGGTGCCAATGCATAGACTGCACCGCCGCCATTAGGGTGGAACACACCGACCTGTTCGCTGGTCAATGCAACACCCAGAGGTCCGGAAGCTGTAAAGTCAGCAGGAGCGTTGAATTCCAGCTCAGCTGGGTCCACACTATTGGAAATAATCATACGTGTAATCGCTGTTTTAATACCGGCCGGATACTGCGTAATTTGCGCAGAGTTGACCAAGTTGGTCTCGGAGCTGGCATCACCACCACCGGAACGTGTAGACTGGGTCACAGCATAAGACAGGGCAGCAAACAAAGCCACGGCGATCAGAATCAAAAAGAGAACGTTCCCGGCTTCGCCCCGCGATGTCCCACAAGATCCCTTCTGCTGGATATCTGCAGCGTTTTTCAAAGAACTCATCATCATTATCATCTCCAATTCTGATACATCAATGGTTACATGGTACTTGAGCTTGACGGTTTGTCAATCTTAAGCTTTTGAATTTTCACCTTTGCCTCAAGGGCATTAGTCTTACACTCGCGCCCGACACACAAGCTTTCAACCCCGACACGCCACATCGGCCCGGCATTCACAACATGACCGAGGATTTCCCGAAAACGGGCATAATCTGTGGTAGAACGCGATGAAATTGCCATCGACCCCTTGGTCACTGTAAAAGTCATGCCAGGATAGACCGTCTTGAAATCATCGACGAGGGTATCCAGTGCTTTTTTGTCTATAGGTTCGTAGGAAATAGTAGGAACAGCAGGCTTGAGCGCCTCGCTTTGCAGTAATTCTGCACGTAAATCCGTCAGATGCTGCATTTGCATGACACAAAATAACCCCAAAGCAGCTACCATCCCCCAAGAGATACCGGCTGCAATCAAAGCACCTTTGCCGACATTCTGAGGCATCTTCTCGAGGAAGTCATTAATATCCCCTGAAGCTTGAGGTCCAAAATATTTTTGGAATGATCTAAAATCGAAAGACCCGGATGCCACTACAAATTCCCAACGACGTGATTCAAATTTAATATGATTTTTATGTATAAGGATATTCTAGCCAGAACGGCTTAAGGGCATTTTAAGTTTAATTACAATTTTATGCAATCGGTAATAATTAAGAATTCGCCGCGCACGCCACACACGGCAAAACTATAAAAACCTCTTTAAAAACAATAAAGTAACTAGATATTGAGATCCGATCGCAACTGCACACCTGCACTATGTTGCACAAATGCCCCATGCTCGGAGCGCGCTCCGGCTTGCCCGAAAGAATCACATAAGCCCGATTTGCAGTTTTCAATCTGGACATCCGCCCCCCATTGCGCCCCGGCAGTATCGGTTGCATGCGCAACAAGACGTCCGGAATTATCGCGAGAAGGATCGTTTGAAGCAAAGGAAACATTCTGCCCCAATTGAGCAAATACGGAATCTCCGACGTTAATATCCTGTACTGACAGTCCCATATCTAAACCTTTTATAAAAGTGTCTGTTTACCCTACGCCGCCTCGACCATAACTTCGATGCTGGCAACCGCAGAAATATAAGCAGGAAACTTTTGTGCACCTTGAAGAAACTCAACCAGACCAACTTTGGCTTTATCAACAAGACGCTGCAAAACATCCACACGTGGACAAGAGACATCTCCGATCTGATCTTCCCCGCTCCTAAAAACCAACCCATCCCGATGAACTTCAATCACCAAGGGTAAGTCTTTGGGCAAACTCTGCGGAACAATCACGACAATCGAATTATTCTCACCCAATAAGAAGTCACATTCCTGAAACACACACGTTCTCCATATTGATTTACAACCAATATGGCAGAGGAGTCTTAAAAAGCGATTAACCGAAAAGCGGCAGATTACAGGGAAAAATCTTCAGGAACAACGAAGTCGCCATGACGCGTGCAAGACGGCAAAACCATCTCAAGAAACATCGGCGCGACCTGTTCAGGTGTACGAAGTCCTGTACCTTGATACCCACCAGGAAAGACCTGACGCAGCATCTCGGTATCGACAGCCCCAGGATGAATAACATTCACACGCAAATTCGTGTGCTTAGTTTCTTCCGCCCATGTTTTAAAGAGAAACATAACTGCCGCTTTACTCACACCATACTGTCCGGAAAAAGCATGTGGCTCGACGCCCATAATACTCCCCGTAACAACAGCACGCCCCGCATCAGAGGCTTTCAAGAGAGGCTCAAGCGTTCTAATCATCTGGACGTTAGACAGGACATTTGTTGTGTAGATATTTTTCCAGTCCTTTATCTTGGAATGGGATACCGGTGTTTGTTCACCCAGAATACCGGCATTTGCTACAAAAATATCCAGCTTACCGAACCGATGTAAAATGGTTGGCCCCAAAGCCTCAAGATCATCAATCTTCGTGACATCAAACGGCATTAACGTCACATGCCCGTCGCCATATTCAGCGCGAATAGCATCGTCAATTTCTTCAAGTCCGGATTTGGATCGTGCCAACAGAATAACATGAGCCCCTTCAGCAACAAACAATTTGGCTACAGCCGCCCCGATGCCGCGTGATGCGCCGGTAATCAACGCCACACGATTTTCTAATTTTCCGCCGCTCATCTAACACGCCTTTTTCAGCAAAATTTGATCGACAAGTTCAACAGGATAATCGCCTGTAAAGCACGCATCACAATATTGAGGATTCTTGGCATTCCGTCCGCCTTCGCCCATCGCACGGTACAATCCGTCATCAGAAATAAAAGCCAAGGAATCAACACGGATAAAATCAGCAATTTCCTGAACACTGTGGGAAGATGCCAACAAATCTTCACGAGACGGCGTATCAATTCCGTAGAAACATCCGTGCGTTATTGGCGGAGAAGAAATACGCATGTGAACTTCCTTGGCACCGGCCTGACGCATCATCTCGACAATTTTGCGCGAAGTCGTTCCGCGCACAATCGAGTCATCAACAAGCACAATGCGCTTACCTTCAACAATTCCGCGGTTCCCGTTATGTTTACGCTTTACACCCAAGTGGCGGATTTTTTGCGTTGGCTCGATAAAGGTGCGCCCCACATAATGGTTACGAATGATCCCAAGCTCGAACGGTAAATTTGCCTCTTGCGCATATCCGATAGCCGCAGGCACCCCACTATCAGGAACAGGGACGACCAGATCAACATCGCACGGCGACTCTTGAGCCAAAACCGCACCGATTTTCTTACGCATTTCGTAAACAGATTTACCTTCTACAATCGAGTCAGGACGAGCAAAGTAAATATATTCAAAAATACAAAAACGGGATGGCGCGGAATCGAACGGTCGATGACTTTGAATGCCTTCTTTTGAAATCACAACCAATTCACCAGGCTCAATATCACGAACATAATCAGCCCCGATAATATCAAGAGCACAGGTCTCCGATGCCAAAATATGCGCATCGCCCAATTTACCCAAGACCAGAGGGCGGAATCCGTATGGATCACGCACACCGATCATTCGCCCTTCGGCAAAACAGATCAGGGAATAAGCACCTTCAATCTGCTTCAAGGACTCGGTCAGCCGCTCCAGAACAGTTTTCTTTTTTGAAAGAGCCACCAAATGGATAATAACTTCTGTATCACTGGTACATTGAAAAATGGCACCACGCTCGATCAGGTCATTTCTGATTTTAACCGCATTGGTCAAGTTACCGTTATGCGCCACAGTAAATCCGCCAAACGACAATTCTGCATACAAAGGTTGCACATTTCTAAGTAATGTCTCGCCTGTCGTCGCATAACGGTTATGCCCGACAGCGCAACGTCCCGAAAGACGCGCAATCACATTTGTGTCATTGAAAATATCATCAACCAGACCCAAACCACGATGCACAATAAAAGACCCACCGTCTTTACTCTCGTCATAAGAGACAATACCGGAGGATTCTTGCCCGCGGTGCTGTAAAGCATGAAGCCCCAGCGCAGTCAGCGTTGAGGCATCTTCATGTCCGAAAATTCCGAACACACCGCATTCTTCATGCATCTTATCATCTGAATACTTAATCATTATATTTCTTCTGACTTTCCGGCTTATCATCAGGTTTGATTTGATCGATCAGAGAGTCAAGCCCATCTCTCGCTTTTTCGTCATATCCATCTTGAGTGACCGCATCTTTCTTTTGATCATCACTCAAACGTTTATCGCCCAGCACATCAATCTGGTGCAACTTGTCACGTGCCACTTCCGCTGTTTTCTTGGCGTCCTCACTCTTCGGCAAGAAACCGGATAACCAATCTGAAATGCCTTCTACATAAAAAATCGTCTGCGAATTTGCTAACCATTCTTTTTTATTCTCATCGGGCAAGAAAGCATGAAACGGTAAATAAACAAGCCCCAGAAGCAATGCCCCGCGCGCAACACCGAAGAAGACACCAAGCGTGCGGTCAATTGCACCCAAGCCGATCGCGTGCGCACTCGATGCCAGAAAATGACTGGCAATTTGCAACAACATAAAGACGCCGACAAAAACCATCGCATACGCAGCAACATCAGCAACAAGAGCCATGGACACAATATCGAACAATTTGTCGGGCTCCTGTCCGTCGACAATACCGAACCAATCGCGCACCATCGGTTTCAAATTGTCACCAAACAACAACGCCGCCATAGCACCGCCAAGAACGCCGACAACAGTCAGAGCTTCACGAATAAAGCCGCGATAAAAGGAAACACCGGCTGAAATCAATAGGACAATAACAACGCCGATATCGACTAAGACAGAAATAGACATAATGTATACCTGATAGAGCTATGGATGCCCTGATTAGATAAGCGAAATCAAATGCTTTTGCAAGTTACCTCTCGGCTTTTCGGAGGGTAGCTTGGTAAAAATGATCAAATATTGCTCTGTTCAAGGGATTGGTCTCCCGTCCCCACTCCGGATGCCACTGAAGCCCGAGGCAAAATGTCCCCGCATCCGCAACAGACGCCGCCTCAATTGTGCCGTCCTCTGCCATGGCCTCCACACGCAGGGTATCTCCCAAATGATGGATACCCTGTTCATGGAGAGAGTTTATCTGATGCCGCATTCCAAGAGAGTTTGCCGAACAAATACTTGCCAATAATCCGCCCTCGGAAATCTCGACAGGGTGCACATCCCGAAACTCGTCGCGCTCGGACGACGCAATTTTAGGAGCACGATGATCAAATCGCCCGTCCGCCTCATGTAAACGCGGGAATAAACTGCCGCCATATGCAACATTCAGCTCTTGAAACCCACGACAGATTGCCAAAAGAGGAATGCCTCGGTTGATAAGCTTTGGAATCAGATCAAGGTTGGTATCATCACGATCCAGATCAAATTTGTCGGAGTCTTCGGTGTAGTCACTCCCGTACCGAACGGGATTCATATTAGACACAGCCCCTGTCAAAACAACCCCGTCCACAAGATCAAGCCAGCGCTCAACCACATCTTCAAGAGATGCTTTACCGCGATGTCCGACAGTGGGCAAAAAAACCGGAACACACGGGAAAGGCTCAATCACAGAGAGGAGATATTGTTCCTTAACAGAATAACGTGTGATGTCCCAGCCTTGGGCATTCGGTTCTTTGGTAACAGATGTGCATATACCGATAACAGGAAGTGTTGTCACAAAATGCCTCGTCGAAAATAAATTTAAGCGCGCAATCTTGGGGTAGATCCGCCCTCACGTAACAAAGATGCCAAATCATCCAGATGGCGAATCTCATGAACGGTTAAGCCCTCAATTTTAGCCTGTTTCTTCTGAGACGACAGACGCTCGGCAACACACCCACCCGTAAATCCGAGCTTAGCTGCTTCTTTCAATCGCTGATCCGGTTGAGAAACAGCGCGCACTTCACCTGATAGTCCAACCTCACCAAAGAACACATACTCAGACGGAACAGGGCGCCCTTGAAGCGCACTAATAAGAGCCGCTGCCACAGCCAAATCCGCAGCCGGCTCACTGATGCGGATACCGCCCGCCATATTGAGATAAACTTCAGAGCCCGAGAACATCAATCCGCAACGAGATTCAAGTACTGCCAAAATCATCGACAACCGATTCTGATCCCACCCGATCACAGAACGGCGTGGCGCACCATAAGGCGCAGGAGCAACGAGCGCCTGAACTTCCACCAGCAAAGGCCGTGTCCCTTCCATACCAGCGAACACCGCAGATCCGGTAACATCGGGCTGACGTTGAGACAGGAACAATGCCGACGGGTTCGAAACTTCCGTCAACCCCAACTCACCCATCTCGAATACACCAATCTCGTCAGTAGCTCCGAAACGGTTTTTAACAGTGCGCAAAATACGGAATTGGTGACCGCGATCCCCTTCGAAGTAAAGAACTGTATCAACCATGTGCTCCAGAACACGCGGACCAGCAATCTGCCCGTCTTTGGTCACATGCCCGACAAAGAATGTCGCCGTACCTGTTTTCTTAGTCAGTCTGATTAATTCTTGCGCAGCTGTACGCACTTGAGTAACAGTCCCCGGCGCACTTTCGACTGTGTCGACATACATGGTTTGGATAGAGTCAATCACCAGAACGTCAATCGGATTTTCTTCAATGGTGGCGGCAATCTCCCTGACATTGGTCGCACTCGCCAAGGCCACAGGTGCATCGGCCATCCCGAGACGGGCAGCACGCAAACGCACCTGATCGACCGCCTCTTCACCGGAGATATAAACACAGCGCAAACCCTTTTTGGCCAACGCACAAACCGATTGCAAAAGAAGTGTAGATTTTCCGATACCCGGATCCCCACCCAGAAGAATAGCACATCCCGGAACCAATCCGCCGCCTGTCACACGATCAAACTCATCCAGACCGGTAACCAACCGTTTAACGGGCTTATCATCAGACATCTTGAGCCCAACAAGATCAAGCGCCTTACCTTTTTTACCGCCTCCCAACCCTTTCGGAGGGCCGCTCTCAGCAACTTCGGCTTGAAGAGAATTCCATTCACCGCACGCATCACATTTTCCGGCCCACAAACGATGGACCGCGCCGCACGACTGACACACATAAGATGTTTTGGACTTGGACATGACCTGACTCTATCAGATCAGAGATTATACGCAAGCATGAGCAAGAAGTTTGAAAGACACAGGAGCATCAGCCTCAACCTCAACACGCTGGGCAGCAGGCTGCTTTGGAATAGCCTGAGGAGTATAAATCTGGGCCACATCAATCCCTGCGTCACGCAAGGCATAGATATATGATTGTTGATCCGCATGAGCTTGCTTGGAAACCCCTTCCAACACAAGGGCATGGTCCGGATAGGCATCACGATATGACGCAATCGTCGACAAGACTTCTTCAGCATCCCCGCTGATAAATTTGTCACCGACACTATGGTCAAACTTAATAATATCCGCATAAGGAACCAGCTGTTCAAAACGAGCAACCATATCTGCTTTAAACGGATCAAAATCGTCAATCGCAATCCGGAATCCCATTTGACGGATACGCCCCAGAATTTCCAAATCAGCCCCTTCGGGAATAGCAGCATGCTCGGTAATTTCGAGGACAATTTGTGATTTGTCATGAAATCCAAGTTCGGAAGCAATTAAACTGGCGCGTGTCGCAAATTCAGGGTTAAGAGCGGTCGAAAGATCAATATTAAAAGAAAACTTTCCGATCCCTTCTCTCTTCATCATCGTCAAAGCTTGACGGAACAAATACAAGTCTGTTTCGGTGGAATGATCCATATCCCGAACGTTGCGGAAAAAATCTTCGCAATTATGGTGATTAAACAGAACCTCGCAAGTCGGGAAATCTTTACCCAACGCGCCAATTCGGTGAAACTCTTCGTATCGGAACATGGGTCTCCCTTGTCCATTGGTGTTAGCAGCTTCAAAATACTGACGAAGATTGACAATACTCGAATTCACGCAGTCCCTCTCTGTTCTTATTATTGAAATGAGAACAGAAAAGAAAAATTTTTACAAGAAAAACCGTAAAAGCCTTGAGAAATAAGGCCTCTACTCTCGACGCAAAGCCCACTTCACTTGGCATTCTGCGCCATTCATATCGGTCTTAAGCACCAATTGGCGGGTTTTTTGCGGCTTGAGGCCCGTTCCCAGATACAGGCTTTCCTCCAAAGACAATTTGGCGCCAACCCCGTAAAACCGCCAGCTACTGCCCGATGGCAGGGTCAGAACAACATCCTGTTCCTCACGGACGCTGGACAATTGAACCTTAGGGTGCAAATGAAAGCGCAACGTCACAGCGCGCGATTTGTCCGTCTCAAGCATCGAGGTCAAAGTATCCTCTCCGCGCAAATCATGCCCGCCATCCGTTAAGAACAAACGACGACGATGCGTCACACCAAATGCTGAAAGATACCCTTCATGAACGGCATCCAACAAACATGCCTGCTTATTCTCCGTGCGCTGACATACAATATCCTTGAAATGACCGTCTATAGAGCGATCAGGCTGCATGTCATGAACAGGACGCCCGTCAAGCACCAGCGCGTTATGCGCCGCTGTATGACGCAAAATCTGCTGCCAATCATCATGGGTCGGATGCCCGCCGCAATGCGTAAAAATCCGGTCACGTCCGTACAGAAATTCAAAAGATAATGGTGCAGAATGCCATTGCTTATCATATGGAGAAGACGGACAAGAACTATTATCCATCATCAGAAATGACCGCCCGACCATAACGCGTTCAAACCCGCCAAGACGAGAGCCCTTCATCGGACGTTTTGAGCCGCGAATTTGTGAAAGCACCGAGTCAATCTCGTTCACTTCCCCTTCTTGCCCACCATGATGAAGCCCCAACTTACGGTCTGGGTAACAGAAGAACCTGAGAGCAGGCCCCATGCGTTCAATAGCAGATTGCAACGGCTTCGGCACAGGCAACTCAGCGCGGTTCAGCGCATATCGTAGATCCAGAAGAAGGCGCGCGCACTCCAACAAATTCTCAGGAGACCCGCTCACATGAAGCCCTTCGGACGTAATCTGCTTGGGGATTTCTTTCAAGATGGCATCAAAGCCTTGCAAAATCCACGCATCACGACCGGGAAAAGAAAGCCCCGCATAGATAAGGCCGCGCGCCGCACGCAAGAGCGGCAAGCCACTTAACCCCGCAGGAAAAGTCCGAGACAAATGGCGGGCCTGTCGATTGAGAGAACAAAAATACCGTGTCTGAAACTCTTCATCCGCACTTCCACAGAAAAAATCGAAAAAGGACAACCACATCGCAATACGTTGCCCCATCACATCAGGGTGCCACAATTTTGCATCCCAACGATCATATTCGTTCAGCCAATAATCAACCATCTGGCGCGCTAGCTTACGGGTGGCATCTCCACCGGCCGCGCGCAAATCTCTCAACCACAAAAACCCGTGAACATGAGACCGCCACGCATCTTGCTCTTCGGCAGCTGTCCAAAATTTATGATCCATCGGCAAACTGGTTTCGAACCCGCGCATCACGCCACCGATCATCATACGTCCGTTATCAGCACTCCCCGCCCAAGGATCCGTCAAACGCACATTCAAACGATCAGGAAATTCACCACTTGAAAGCAGCCAATGATAAAACGGAGTGCGACAGGCAACATGTCCTGCCTGCTTTTTCAGACTTTTGATCTGTCCGATGAGGTTAATATCTCTTTGCGCCCCCGCCAGCATAAACTCTTATTCCCCCCGCAATGATTGAATTGCAGTCGCATAAGACTCTGGCCCGCCTTTAAACACATAGCTTCCCGCAACCAGAACATTGGCACCTGCGGCAATAACATCTTTGGCAGTTTTGTCATTCACACCACCGTCAATTTCAAGATCAATCGCACGACCCGTGGCATCAATCATGGCTTTTGCTTCGCGCACCTTATCCATTAGCGGAATAAAGGACTGTCCGCCAAAACCCGGATTGACCGTCATAATCAACACCAGATCAACCAAATCCATGACATGCGCTATCGCAGAAACAGGCGTTGCAGGATTAAGAGAAACCCCTGCCTTTTTCCCCAGCGCCTTAATCGTCTGCAAAGTTCTGTGCAAATGCGGCCCTGCCTCAGGATGCACGGTGATAATATCAGCCCCCGCATCGGCAAAATCCTTGAGGAATAAATCAACAGGAGAAATCATCAAATGGACATCAAACGTCTTTTTAGTGTGCGGACGCAAAGCCTTCACAACCGCAGGTCCGATGGTGATATTCGGCACAAAATGGCCGTCCATAACATCAATGTGGATATAGTCGGCACCGGCGGCATCAATGGCGCGGACTTCTTCCCCCAGACGGGCAAAATCAGCCGATAAAATCGATGGAGAGATAAGAATAGACATAATGGATCGCTTTTCGGACAAAAAAGGAGGGGCAAATCACTGTTCTACCACTATAAATCAGTGCGAATCGCCCACGCAAGACTTTTTGTCAGAAAATCGAATCGAATTTCAGAAGTTCTTGGAAAACTCTACTATCTTCTCAAAGCATCCGGGTGGATACCGGTTTCTTTACCGATCATGTAATAAACGGATTCAATATTCAGCTCGCCGCCTGTCCCGCGTTCCTTGACGTGGTGCGCCATAGACGCATCCATCATAATGATAGATTTATCGGGCTGGTTCCGTTTACGCATGTGAACTTCAGTACAATTCACAATGAACTCGATAATGTCATCGGATACTGTAATTTTATGGTGTTTCTCGTATCCGGCTTTCAGATTTTTCATGATCTGGATGGTTTGCGGAACGTTTGGCACCGAGAGGAAAACTTTTTGGAAACGACGATCCATCGCAGGATCAAGCGCAACATAGATACGAAATTCGTCGAGAGTTGTCGCACCGATGATGTGCAAATCCCCAACCGTCAGATACGGCTTCATAACCTCGGAAAGACCTTTATAAGCACTCCCTTCACAGGACGGCATAATCTGGTGCATCTCGTCGATAAACATAACGACTTTAGGATAATCAGGATCGTGGTAACGTTCGGCTATCCCCTTACACAAAGGCAAGAAACGCCCCTGAAACTCGGCAGGCCCCATCGTCCCCGCAGACATCGCCGCCAAATCAACTTCGAGAATACGCGCATCTTGCAAATATTCAGGAACTTCCTTGGCAATAATCTTTTGCGCCAAACCGGCACATAGCGCAGTTTTACCCACACCTGCAGGCGCCAAAAGCGCAGCATTCTTACGCCCCTTCTGGAGCAAAATCAAAATGACTTGATCAATCTCTTCATCCCGACCTGTAATCGGATCAAAGCGACCCATCCGCGCCCAATCAGTGAAGTCGCGGCAATATTTATGAATGAGCTCTTCGAGCTCTTCATCAGGGATTTTGAATTTGGATTTTACGTCACTGGTCATAGCCGCAGTCTAGCGTCCGAAGAGTTAATTTTTCATGTATAGAAAGATTGCAAAGCGCATTATTCCATAAACAGCGCTATCTCTTGGCTTGTATAGCCCTGCATATAAAGAAGAGAGACAAGGTCTGAATGAATTATGGAATTTTGCACCCCGGCCCGAACAGCAGGCTTCGGATGATACCCAACCCCAAGCCCCGCCGCCTGAAGCATCGGCAAATCATTAGCCCCATCTCCGACAGTCACAGCCTCCGCCACATCAATCCCAAGCAAGGAGCAGTATTTATAAAGGTAGCTCAACTTTGCGCCTTTATCGAGAATCGGTGGAATAACCTCACCCGACAATTTATCAAAAGAAACACCCAGCTCATTCCCGTGATGGGCATCAAACCCACAACGCTCTGCCACTCGGGAAGTAAAGAACGTAAACCCGCCGGAAACAAGAACGCACTGCGCCCCGAAATTGGCCATAGTCCGCACCAACGTCCGTGCCCCGCCGCTCAAGGTCATTTGATTATATGCCTCATGCAATAACGATTCAGGAAAGCCCGCCAATTTGCCCACGCGCGCACGAAGGGCCTCTTCAAAATCCAACTCTCCGCGCATAGCGCGCGCCGTAATAGCAGATATTTCCTCCCCGATACCTGCAAGCTCAGCCAAATCATCCAGAGTTTCACCCGTAACGATTGTTGCATCCATATCGGCTAACAATAGCTTTTTCCGCCTGTTTGCAGAGGGTACAACAAACATATCTATCTTGAGGAGATCGGCACGGGCACGAATATCAGTGAGGATTTCACTCTCTATATTCGCAAAGGGTCCGGCCTCGTAGCAGACAGTATCACATAACCACCTACCAGAGCTATTGCCAGAAGACTCAAAAAAAGGCACAATATCCTGAACAAACTGCCCAAGTGAGGAAGCCCCTCGTTGCCCGACCAGAACAATGTAATTTTCCATCTTGCCGAGACTCTAACACGTTAAAAGTTTTTTTCCATGACTTTATCTTCTGACACATCGCAATCCGGAAACGTCCTGTTTCTCATCCTGATTGCAGTGGCACTGTTTGCAGCCCTCTCTTTTGCCGTATCGAGCACAATGCGTGGCAACCAGACGACAGGGATCGCAGAAGAAAAAGAGAAGGTCAACACAGCATATCTGCACCAATTCCCGTCTGCGCTCAATCAAACAATTATGAGGATGCGTATGTCGGAAGGCATCCAACCGGAGGAACTCATTTTTGCATTTCCGGGAAATACAGACTACGGAACATTCGGAACAGTACCTGACCACGAAGTCTTTCACCCTCAAGGCGGCGGCCTCCCATATCAAGCGCCACCCGACAATGTCAATGACGGATCAAGCTGGATATTCAACGGGGACTTGGAAATTGATAATATCGGCACAACAGGCGGAACAAATACCAACACTGAATTACTGGCAATTTTAACAGGCATTCCCGAAAGCCTATGCCGCTATATCAACTACGATATTACTGACGTCATGCAAGACCCGCCATCAATCACTGTAAGCGGAGAAACAAACAAATTCACCGGAACATTCGGCTATGCCGGTACAGTCTCGAACCCTGCCCTATCAGGCCACGATACATATTGTTACTACTCCACGAATTTGGGGAAATATGTTTTCTACAAAGCCTTGATAGAAAGATAAGCCTACAGAAATTTATAAGGCTTTTCCGATACGCGCAATAAAGAACCCGTCAATGCCTCCGATGTCAGACAAATATGTCGGCAATATCCGGACATCACCACGAGGCGTAATAAAATCACGGACTTCTCCAACTTCAGAGGACTGTATGGGAATACGATCGACATCATCACGACGTTCGATTAAACGATCAATCTGGTTTTCGCCTTCACATTTTTGCAAAGAACATGTGCAATAAATCAGAACGCCACCGGGTTGCAGCATTGAAACCGCATTATCCAACAATCGAGCTTGAAGATCGACCAAACTATTTAAATCTCCTTCGCTCTTCATCCATAAGACATCGGGATTACGACGAATTGTCCCCGTCGCCGAGCACGGTGCATCAAGAAGGATATAAGGAAATTGTTCACGTGACCGCCACACAGCAGCATCGGCAATTTCTGTCCGAACACTATGCCCCAACCGCATCCGCTTCATATTGGATTGCAATCGTTGAATACGCTTAGCAGAGCGATCAAGGGCGACAACCTGAGCCCCCATACTAGCGAGCTGCGCAGTCTTTCCGCCCGGTGCCGCACATAAATCCAGAACGGTGGCGCCTTCAATATTTGTTCCGAATAATTGCGCAGGCAAAGACGCTGCGGCATCCTGAACCCACCACATCCCGTCTTCAAATCCGGGCAATTCTGTAACCATACGTGCATGGGTCAAGCGCACACCACCTGTCGGTAATGTGATCCCCCCCAGCGTTTGAGTCCAATGTTCTCTTTGAGAAACATCCTTAAGTGTCACGTCAAGTGCCGCCTCTTGCAAATTCGACATGGCGATCTCGAGAGCAGTCCTCAAACCGTAATCCTGAATCCAGTTCTTAAGCAACCATTCAGGTGTATTCAAACGCGGAATATCTTGCTTGGACTCCCAGTCTTTTCCTTCGGCAGCAATCCGTCTCAGAATTGCATTCACAAACCCCTTCATGCGGATATGCCCTTCAGCCTCAGCCAAGAGAACAGAGGTATTCACCGCAGCATGGTCAGGTATATTCATGAAGATCAATTGAGCCACGCCCAGCCTTAAAATATACCCCAACACAGGAGGGTTCAGCGGCTGGTCAGGTTTAGATAAAGCACGACGGATCAAATCATCAATCTGACCCAAGCGGCGAATAACAGTTGTCACCAGCATGCGAACAAACGCACGGTCTCTTTGAGACAAATTCGAGAACTCTTTCGAGTCGTCAAAAACCTGATCAATCGTGTGATGTTTATCAAAGATTCTTTGTAAGATCGCCAATGCCACACGACGCGCTGTGAGCATTTCTGAAGGGGACGGAGGATCAAAAAGATCGGGCGAAGGAAAATGTTCTTGTGTCATGTGCTTATCGAGGATTTCTCTTCGCACTTTATACTATTCCGATGCAACAAGCCACCCGGAATCGCGCACAAAACGCGCGAATATGGATAAATATGAAAAAGAACAACGGGGAATTAATGAAACTTAGGCTCGAAATAATCGTAAAGCGCTTCGATAATCATATGCCCGAAACCATCCTTGTCACCGTCTCTTGGGATAAAGTCATCACTATGATCATGATTGGACTCTTCAACAAGGAGCAAACTCGACAAAGCTCGCATCTCTTGGGAATGTCTTTCTTTGTCATCATGTTCGTGGGCCATGGTAAAAGCCCGATTAAAGACTCGCTGACGCAAACCTGATAAATCCCGCGTTCCGGAGACATCGCCGGCTGTCACGTTCAACAAAATTGTATCATCGAACTGGATACGCAATTGACCAACCTCATCATCTGCACGAGACAGAAAGAATGAAGAATGACGATCTAAATCGGAATTCGCCGCCTCGGCATCGCAGCCAGGAGCGTCCTGATGGTTACGAAGTGTCTGAACCCAATTCAAATACTGGGCTTGTCCCACTGTATGGGCTAAACGATCAAGAAATTCGGATACAGACGCCGAAGCACCCAGCATAGAGTCAACATCACGTGGATCGTCCACCCCATCTGCCAACATATAGTGCGGCAGAGGTGGAACGATTACTGAAGACATATAAGTGGTCGTCAAACGTTGCATGGCCTTCTCCTCGGCGTATATATTAAGATATACACATATATATTTATAATGTCAAATATATATTTGAGAGAAATTTATCATTAATTCCAAGGGTTTCGAGGCATAAAGGCAGAGGAATCTCCTCTCGAATTCCCTGAAAAGCCACCCATCTGACGCTCGATCTCAATTAAACGCCGAATCCGGTTCTCAGTCGAAGGGTGCGTAGAAAACAAACCATCCATAGCATGAACATGCAGTGGGTTAATAATAAACAAATGGGCGGATGCCGGATTGGCCTCGGCCTCACGGTTGACAATTTGCCCTGCCATACCGGAAATTTTTTCGAGCGCGGTTGCCAGAGCGCGCGGCTTACCGGAAATTTCAGCCCCCATCCGATCCGCTTCATATTCTCGAGAGCGAGAGATCGCCATCTGAACAATAGACGCGGCTATCGGCGCCAATAACATCACAAGCAACATGACAATCGGATTCATCGCGCGCCCGTCACTTCCGCGTGAACCACCGAAGAACATCGCGAAGTTAGCCAGCATAGACAAAGCCCCTGCCAGTGTCGCCGTCACCGTCATAATTAATGTATCACGATGCTTAACATGCGCCAGCTCATGAGCCATAACGCCTTCAATCTCATCAGTATTAAGGCGTTGCATCAAACCGGTTGTAATCGCGACAGCCGCATGTTGCGGATTGCGGCCCGTTGCAAAAGCGTTCGGCTGTGCATTCTCGATAATATAGACTTTGGGGTTTGGTAACCCTGCATTTCCGGCCAACCGATAGATCATAGACACGAGTTGCGGTGAACTCTCCATATCCACTTCGCGCGCACCATAATGGCGCAAAACCGCCTTGTCGCTATTATACCAAGCCCAGATATTCATCCCGCCCGCCGCCAGCAACGCAATCATTAATCCGCCCTGCCCGCCGACCAGATACCCCAAGCCCCCGACCAAAGCAGTCATGGCAGCCATTAAAATGGTGGTCTTTAAATATCCGGTACTCATATAAGTCTAACTCTCCATCAACTCTTCTTCCAAGTCACAGCAAATGACAACCATCAAAGCATAGATCTCGCGGATACGATCAGCATCATCCTCACCGACCTCACCCGGTACAGCAGCCTCAACCCTGTCACCGGCCCGATCTATCACCTCAGCAATCCGCTCTTCAATCACAGCAGGAATCTTATTCTTTAATTTAATCTGCGCGACCTCGCGGACAATCCCCAATCGTTCGACCATCAAATCAACGATTTTGTCATCCAACGCATCAATACGATCGCGATACGGTTTCATGATTTCCTGAACTTTAGACATATATTTAGGCCTTCCCCATATCAAAAATAGTAACTAAACTAGTTCTATGGAACAAAACGACAAAAATCCACACAAATCAGAAAAACCCTCACAAAATCAAGGTGATAAACCTGTGTTGGGTCACCAGCCTCTGCCTCACATGCAGCGCGAATATGGAGGCCGCAAAGGCCCCGAAGCCACCCGCTATAATGACTGGGAACTCAACGGCAAATGCGTGGACTTCTAAAAATTTGACATAATATTATCGGCATGGTACTTGTCTCCCTCAAATCAAGGAGAATATTATGTCGCAACTAAGAGAAAGACTTCACAGCATCGGCGATCAGCTTTCTGCCCGCTTTGCCCAAGCAAAGATAAATAAAGCAATAGACCGTTACGCCGCTCAAGTTGAATCGGATCTAGAGACATTCCTCAAATATCTACGGAATACAAAAAACTTCGATCATTCGAGCAGAGGTCGCGGTAGCCCAGAGTATTTCAACGCAATTATTCCGAACTTCGGCATTGCCAGAAGAATGGTAGTACATCTAGCCAATATCCCTGCACGACAAGACATCAGATTCGCACTCTTAACCGCCCACGAATCTATGATAGAACGTGACGGCAGACCTGACCATAGCCTACGCCTGCGCTATGGATTTAACGTCCTAAAACAAATTGAATGGATGCAACAAGAACTTAGAGCAGACGGTCTAGAGCAAGATGACGGACACCAAGTCTTACAAGACTTGAAAACGCATATTCTCAAACAACACATAAAATCCCTAAATGAAAAAATACAGAACAGCCCTTTAAGAGGTGGTTTTACAGTATCAAGCATGGGCATAAGCTCTGCGTCCTCTCTCCATACTTGGGTGGATAATTGTAGATTATACGAATTTGAAGACCCTGAAATAAACGCAGCTCTAATCTCTGTTTTCGAGAATGTCTCAATGAAATACAGAGACCACAACGGTGCGGCCAAGTATGTTCAAGATTACATTGATGAACTAAAGGCAAAAGGGGCAAAGACAGCCGCTCCAGCTCCTACCGCACAACCCGCTTAAAAAAACGATACACAAAAAATGCGCTGAGAAATATCTCGGCGCATTTTTCTATTTTATTACCCTACCAAATCGAGAGCTTGTATTTCATAGAGGCGCCGATAGATAGACTGCGGATTATCAAGCAGCTCTGTATGTGTACCCTGCTCCACAATCTCGCCCTTATCAAACACCAGAATGCGGTCGGCTTTCTGAATGGTCGCCAATCGGTGGGCAATCGTAATAGTTGTACGACCGACCATTAATCGCTCCAACGCCTTCTGGATGTAGTGTTCCGATACAGAATCAAGTGACGATGTTGCTTCATCCAATATAAGAACAGGGGCCTCCGACAACAGCGCGCGTGCAATCGCAACGCGCTGACGTTCACCTCCCGAAAGCTTGACACCGCGCTCACCGACAAGAGTTTGATAGCCCAAAGGCAATCCTTCGATAAACTCGGCAGCATAAGCCTCCTGCGCCGCCATGCGGATTTCATCAATCGTCGCATCAGGGTTACCGTAAGCGATGTTCTCCGCCAATGACCTGTGAAACAGCACAGGGTCTTGCGGAACCAATGCCACAGCTCGGCGCAGCGACTCTTGTGTAACGCCTGCAATCTCCTGACCGTCAATCAAAATAGCCCCTGATTGAATATCATAAAGACGCTGGATCAGCTTGACGAACGTCGATTTACCAGACCCCGACGCGCCAACCAAAGCAACCTTCTCGCCTGCTTTAATCTCAACGGACAGCGATGTATAAATCGGACGTGCGCCCTGCTCATACTTAAAGCCGACTTTATCAAAGCTAATTGCAGAACCAACTCCGTCACGACGAACTTCTAGCGTCTTTGCGCCATCAACATCTTTGACATCATTATCATGCAACCAGAAACCGATAACATCAGCCATCTCGCTACTCGATTTCATCAACTCGGTAATCTGGCGACCGATCTCGCGCAAATACCCGCCAATGATGAAGGAAGCTGTAATCGCCACGGTTACATCTCCGGCACTTGCCTTTCCCTGATACCACAACCAGATAACAGTACCTGTCATACCGGCCATCATCAGGAAACGAATTTGTGAACGCACCCAATCAACAGCGACAGCCGTCAACCACGCATTCTGCGTGCGGTGCTTCCATTGATCGACAACGCCTGCAAACTGACGATCTTCCCGAGATTCTCCGGCAAAACTTTTAACCGTCGAAATCGCAGTCATCACATCCGCCAGATTAGCCCCGACTGCCGTATCCATTTCGGCAGACTTGCGAAAGCGTGGCATTGTTACCTTGACCGAGAGAAAAATACTCACAGCAATAAAGAGAATAACAATCGGCAAGATCACCCATCCGACAGACGGCAACTGAATAATCAGCATAGTCGTCATCCCGACACCGATAATAGTTGCAGGATATAATCCCATAAAGATTGTGTCATCAAACACATCAAACGCCCACATCCCGCGGGTAATCTTGCGTACAGTCGCCCCTGCGAAACTATTGACGTGCCAATCCGTCGAGAAACGCTGCACTTTGTACATCGCATCCGTCAAAATCTCATAAAGATTGCGCACGGCAAATTTATTCCATTGCCATGTTGCCAAGGCCCAAGCCCAGCTATGGGTCAACTGCAAAACAGCAAGAGAGCCGAACGCAATCAAAACCATCTTGAGACTTCCCTCAGCAGTCGGATCAAGCTCACTCACCGCGTCAACCAAACGCCCTGAAAAAAGCGGATAAAACACATCCACTCCGACAGAAACGGTCATAAAAGCAAATGCCTTCAAACCGCGCCACTTGTGACGCAGCCAGTAATGGCGTGCAAAACGCATCTGGTCCTTAAACCCGATCTTCGGGCCCATTTGTTCATTTTCGGCGCGCATAATACTCTCCTGTTCTGTTAAAACCGGACGGCGCAGACACAAAAAACCTATAAAATTTCAATGATCGAAAGATAAGTTGAAAAATCTGATTTCTGCCTCTGGACAATCCGGCGCGCGAAATACGCCGTGCCAAAGTCTTTAGAAATCGAGACCTGCTGGCACGGAAACAACATTATAAAACATGACTGAATGTGTCATTTTACGTGTTTCCTTGTGTGACGAATTTTTTTAACTATGTCACACGTATAAAGCGAAATGCAATAGAAAATTTATAATTCGTTTCTGATCCGGTGCATCTCAGACGCCAAGTGAGCAAAGCGCGCTGCTTCTAACACCTCACCTGCAGCTTGATCTGCCTCGGTAAGTTTAACGACATTTTGTGCAAGCGCTGTCACAAAATCAGCAACCATTTTAGAATCTCGCGTCCCCATTTCTTCATGAAATTTTTTGCACTGTTGGACGATACGATTATATTCTGCGAGAAGTTCTTCGGCTTTGGAAGACATGATACACCTCCATACTCAGTAAAGCATAGTCGCACCATACCCCTATTCCGACATAAATTCTCCTTCCAAATTGCCGCATCAGAGACGACAGTACAGGCAATTTTAGACCAATCACTGAATTGCCAAAGCCTCGGAATATTGTTAGGTTTTAAGAACAAGGACACGATTAAAACCAAAGGCTCACCACATGACATACAAACCGGAAACAGTTCTCATCACAGGAGCCACAGGAGATTTCGGCAAAGCCTTCGCCAAACGTTTTGCTGAAATCGAAAGTAATCTTATTTTGCACGGAAGAAATGCAGAAAAACTGGAAACTCTTGCAACGTCACTGAACGTCCCGTGTCACATCTGCGCCTTTGATATGAGTGATAAAGACGCCATGGCGACCAACCTCGACAACTTACCAAACGAATTCAAAAACATTGATCTGCTCATCAATAATGCCGGTCTAGCCTTGGGACAAGACCCTGCCTTCAACGCCAATCCTGATGATTGGGATACCATGATTGACATCAATACCAAAGCTCTGGCCCGCATGACCAACCTCATCTTAAAAGGCATGGTCGAGCGCAAAAATGGCCACATCATCAATATCGGATCAACCGCAGGTAACTACCCTTACGCAGGCGGGCACGTTTATTGTGCAACCAAAGCCTTCGTGAAACAATTCTCCCTCTCACTACGCGCAGACTTGAGCGGAACAAACGTAAGAGTAACCAACATAGAGCCCGGCATGGTGGAAACACAATTCTCACTCGTACGCTTTAAAGGAGATCAAAGTAAAGCCGATGCCGTTTACAAAGGGGCCAATGCTTTAACTGCTGAAGATGTTGCTGAATCTGTCTTTTGGGCAGCAACCCTTCCGCCGCATTTCAACGTCAATCGCCTAGAGATAATGCCGACCTCGCAAAGCTTTGCAGGACTGAGTGTTTATAGAGAACAAGCCTGATCAATTCATACTGTATGAATAGCAGTCTGAATTCTCAACCATTATAGGACGATCCCAGTCTGTTGCGAATTTAGCATCTGGTGACGCACACTGCGCAAACACGCCTGCATTCGAACTTAATGACGCGTTGCTTTCGACGTATCCTCCCACACGAACACCAGGTGTAGGATCATCAAACATCAAACCGTCGCGGACAATTCTTTTATGCCTAACTGGCACATCCATCCTGAATACAGCATTATATTCTGGTTTTGTGTAGTTCTCCGTATGTCTAAGCTCAGGCATATCTGCCTTCACTTTTGCTTCGGAATTGACATTACCTGTTACCTCTATACGTCCCATGCCGACTTTAACTGTCGTCTTCGGAGGAACATCCCCGCGAATAATCAAAACGCCTTCACTCATATAATAAGATTCATTCGGTTCCAAACTGCGCCCATCAACAACAGATTTATATACTTTCGGCCCACCATCAAACAAAGTCGTCAGTGACACATCTCCACGCAAGCTGGCATCATCAGCATTTGGCCCAATTGTTTTAGAACAACCGGCAACGACCAAAAAACTCAAACAAACACTTGCCGCCCTTGCAGCTTTCATACTTAACATTACGCTACGCATCTCCACGCTATCTAATTTTTTATATTCATATATATTATTATATATAATAATCATGCAAAGATATACAAAGTCAAGAAAATCACAATACGCGCTGTCGAATACTTAAAACACCTCGAATAAATTGCTCTTTTTTCTAGCTTTTCTGCCCTTTTCCGTGTACCAAGGCGGCGCATAAAAGATTTAAAAGAGAGACATAGAGCCGTGACACAACAAAATTTAAGAAATATTGCCATTATTGCCCACGTTGACCATGGGAAAACCACCCTGATCGACTCCATCCTGCGCCAATCCGGAACCTTCCGTGATAACCAGGCCGTTGACGAACGCGTCATGGACAGCAACGACTTGGAAAAAGAGCGCGGCATTACTATTCTGGCAAAATGCACCTCCGTATTGTGGGATGACACACGCATCAACATCATCGACACCCCCGGCCACGCCGACTTTGGTGGTGAAGTTGAACGTATCCTCAACATGGCAGACGGTGTGATCCTGTTGGTGGATGCTGCCGAAGGCCCTCTCCCACAAACAAAATTCGTTTTGGGTAAAGCTTTGGCTCAAGGTATTCGCCCGATTGTTGTCGTAAACAAAATCGACCGTGGCGATGCACGCCCAACCGAAGTTCTGAACGAAGTCTTTGACTTGTTCGCATCTTTGGACGCCTCTGAAGAACAACTCGACTTCCCTGTTCTTTATGCATCAGGTCGTGACGGATGGTGCTGTGATACGCTTGACGGCCCGCGTGAAAACCTTCACCCGATGCTGGACTTGATCTTGGCACATGTTCCTGCTCCGAACGTTGATAAAAACGGACCATTTAAAATGCTGGCAACCATCCTGAATGCTGACCCGTATTTGGGACGTATTCTGGTCGGTCGCGTTGTTTCCGGATCAGCAAAAGTCAACATGCCTGTGAAAGCTCTGAGCCTTGACGGCAAAACTGTTGAACAATTCCGCTTGTCCAAACTTCTGACATTCTCCGGCATTCAAAAAGTGCCTGCTGAAACCGTTCAAGCCGGTGACATTATCTGTATCGCTGGGATGGCTGAAGCCTCCGTTGCTGATACAATCTGTGACTTGTCCGTGACAGAACCTGTACCTGCAACACCGATTGATCCGCCGACAATGGCTGTTACTATTACCGTCAACGACTCTCCATTGGCAGGTAAAGAAGGCAAGAAACTCACTTCAACAATGATCCGTGAACGCCTGATGACAGAAGCGGAAAGCAACGTTGCAATCCGCGTAACTGAATCCGCAAACCGTGACAGCTTCGAGCTGGCAGGCCGTGGAGAACTTCAGATCGGTGTCTTGCTAGAAACCATGCGCCGCGAAGGATTTGAAATGTCAGTTTCCCGTCCGCGCGTTCTTTTGCAAAAAGATGAAAACGGTCAAACAATCGAGCCTTACGAAGAAGTCATCATCGATATCGAAGACGAATACACAGGCGCTGTTGTTGAAAAAATGACCGAGCGTAAAGCAGAACTCACAGATATGCGTCCATCCGGTCACGGAAAAACCCGTATCGTGTTTGCTTGTCCATCTCGTGGCTTGATCGGTTACCAAAGCCAGTTCCTGACCGACACACGCGGAACAGGTGTTTTGAACCGCTTGTTCAAAGAATACGGTCCTTATAAAGGCGACATCCAAGGACGTCGTAACGGCGCACTGATTTCAACAGAAACCGGTAAAGCCGTAGCCTATGCGATTTGGAAACTGCAAGATCGTGGAATTATGTTCATCACACACAACGATGATGTCTATGAAGGCATGATCGTCGGAGAAAACTCTCGTGACAATGACTTGGACATCAACGTCACCCGTGCAAAACAGCTGACCAACGTGCGCGCATCAGGAACAGACGAAGCCTGTACACTTGTGACACCTCGTAAACTGACACTGGAAGCCATGATGTCTTACATCAACGACGACGAGCTGGTGGAAATCACCCCGAAAACTCTGCGTCTGCGTAAAAGATACCTGACCCCGACAGAGCGCGACTTGGCGAAAAAAGCAGCCAAAAAAGCTGCGGGCTAAGACCTCAAGAGATAAAAATTTTAAAGCCCCCAATTCGGGGGCTTTTCTTATCCTTAAGCAGCATGTTAAATTACTCCCATGAATATGCTTCATATCAAATCCTATCTAGCCCATCACAAACACAGCAAAGACCTGATACGATTTCTGGGGCTGCTCAGTGCCCTCGTGATCTATTTCGGTTATCTCAGTTGGATATATGACCTCGCAACTGGCGGAATTGTCTCGGCACTCACATGGAGCTTCTTTGTTCTGTGTACGCCCATTGCTGATGCGGGATTTCTGATCGACTTCCCCGTGCGTCTCATTACAGGTGTCAGGATGCTCTTCACCGAAATCGGTGTCTGGGTATTGGCTATAGGCCTAAATATCACTGCCCTTCACTACGCACCGGAATCCTACGATAAAAGTTTTCTGACACATCTCTTGCATAAAATCATCACAACGCCGTGGCCCTATGGTTCAATCGTTATCCTGTGTGCACTCGGAACATTTCTCTCGATCCACTTTGGAGATAAAGTCATGGATGGCATAACGCATCACAATGACCCGTCACAAGTTCAGGAACATAAAAAGCGTAAACTCCTAAAACTAGCAGTCATGGCGGCTCTGATTGTCGCGATCATCTACACCTATTACCATCTGATCTCTCAACTGGGCATCAGAATAGAAGAATAAAGCGGAACTATGTCCCGTCTGGAGTGTTTGTAAACGAAGGGAGAACTATAATGTCGCGCTGGCTCTGGACACTCAGAAACATATCTAGCCATTTATGGCCGCGCGCACTTATCTTCGGCATTATCGCCATTGTAACAGCCTTGGCATCTATATATCTCAAAGATTTCATACCGACGGAACTCTCCTATAAAATTGGGGCAGGTGCCGTAGAAGACATTTTAAAAATTCTGGCATCCAGTATGTTGGCCGTCACAATCTTTTCGGTATCAACTATGGTGGGCGCTTACAGCTCGGCAACGAATAACGTCACCCCACGCGCCACAAAACTTTTGCTCGAAGATAAACTCTCACATAATGCGCTCTCCACATTCATCGGAAGTTTTATCTTTAGTATTGTCGGCATTATTGCTCTCAAAGCCGGAGCCTACGGAGAGTCAGGTCAATTCATCCTTTATCTGGTCACAATCATTTTGGTCGCAATTATTATTGTCACCATGTTCACTTGGATTGACTATCTCTCGAAATTAGGTCGCGTCCATGAGACCATCGGGAAAGTTGAAACCGCCACAGCAAACGCACTTATGGAACGTATGCAACGGCCCTATTTAGGCGGGGTCCCGATATTGAAAGACTTGGATAATAAATCTGAATTGCAAGCCATTCATGAAACAGAAATCGGCTATATTCAACATATCGATATGAACCGCCTTGATAAATTCGCAAAAGATTCTGAAATTGAAATTTATATTAATGCGCTCCCCGGAGTTTTTATTACGCCGGATAGACCACTGGCTTACCTGCCGAAAAAAACCGACACAAACTTAACAGACGAGGAATATGACGAGATAAAGGATACAATTCGTGAATGCTTTATTGTTGATAAGGACAGATCTTATAAACAAGATCCACGCTTCGGTTTATCAGTCCTGAGCGAAATAGCACAACGCGCAATGTCTCCCGCAATCAATGATCCCGGTACAGCCATACAAATTCTTGGAACAGGCGTACGCGTCTTATCCGAATGGGCAAACCGCGCAGATCACGAGCGCACATGCGAAGAACATGAAAGCGGAATATTCTATCCCAATGTTCATGCACCGGGACTGAAAACACATGATTTGTTACAAGACTTCTTTGCCCCCATAGTACGTGAAGCAGCAGGAAATTATGAAGTCTCCATGCGTTTACAAAAAAGCTGCGTAGCACTCTCCAGAATGGGCGCCGAAATGGAGGAGATCTGTGCGGAGATCTCGAGAGCATCCCTTGAGGAAAACAAACGTAAACTTGTCTTGCAAACCCAATTGGACGCGTTGGAAGAAACTGCTAAATCCATAGGAAAATAGCCAAAACAGAGCAAAATTTCCTAGTTTTCTGCCCTTTTTTATTTGACCGCCTGAGTTATTCATAATATAAGACCCACAAAGAGGGTAACTTATGAGTAAACACACATCTGAACTGACATGGCGCAGAAAAGTTGTAGAAGCTGACAAAATCTGGTCACAAGTCCAACTTCTTCTGGAAGAGAGAGAGCTGACGCTTCCTCAAACACCACGCAGACCGGACATCCGCCTCATTCTGAACAATTTAAGCGGTGCATCAATCCACTTTAGGAACCCCGCCAACCATGCAAAAGATGCTCGGGAGCATATACCGGGTGCCGGATCGGAAACTGCCGCGATGGTGATGCTGAAAGGCAGAAACCTTGAGGCCCAATATCGCAATGCCGCGATCCTAACACGTCAATTCAATCTCTCCGTTCATGGCATTACACAAGAATTTTGTTACGCGCTGGATGCAGGACATCTGACCTCCATGGTAAAAGAGGCCTACGGCCCCGCCCCATTCGAAAAACAATCAGCCAGACTGGTTAATCTGGAATGGAGCAAAATGCGCGGTGCACCGGTTATATGCCACGCTGTCCAAACTGCGGCCTGCGCGTACGGTGCACGAGAAGCGGAAAAAGAATCCGTTATTCTTGTAAAGCCG